>CAYYOX010000034.1:0-1952 GCA_964473065.1 uncultured Planctomycetaceae bacterium
CCTCCTCGGCCGCCCGAAGCGCTTCGTCCCACGCCTTCTCCCGGCAGTGCAACTCAGCCCGGGCAACTAGCATCCGAGGCAAGTCCTCCAGCACGTGGCCGCGCCGCATGATCGCCTCGGCCGCGTCCAGGTGCCGCCAGGCCGCGGCAGGCTGTGCGGCTGCCGCCTCGATCCGCCCCAGAATCCATTCACACCGGGCCACATCGGCGCCGCGGTTCAGACGTTGGCAGATTTCCAGGTTGGTCTGCGTCAGATCGCGGGCCCGGTCCATCCGCCCCAGCCGCACAAGCAACTCGGCCCACTGCGTACCCCAGATGCTGTAGAGTTCAGCTCCGTCCGGGTCGGTGCGTTTATGGATCACGTTGGCCTGCTCAAAGCCGTCCATCGCCTCGCCGACCCGGCCTTGCAGCGAGAGCACATGTCCAAGATAGGCCGACGACTTCCATGTTTCCTCGTCGTCTTCAATCTCCCCGGCCAGCGTCAAGGCCTCTCGCGCCGCCGATTCGGCCTCGCCCAGCCGGCCAAGGAAACTGAGAAGATCGGCGTAGTTCCGCAGATCGATCGAGAGGTTCGTCTTGTCATCGTCCTGCCGGTGGATTTCCGTCGCATCGTGATAGAACCGTGCGGCATGCTGCGGTTCGCCGGCCATCTGGGCGAAGAGGCCTACGTCGTTGAGATAGAAGGCGAGCCGCTGCCGGGACAATTGCTGCTCGCATTGACCCCGCCGCTCGGGATCGGCCACGAAGTCCAGGGCACACTGCATGCCCTCGTGCGGGGCGGGCAAGGTCATGAACACGTATCCGTCGTTCAGGCGGCCTTGATACAGCTCGTTGGCCCGTTGGAAGTCGTCGGCCTCCAGCAGCAGCTCGATGGCGGCCAACACGGGCTGAAGCTCCTCGATGTCCACGGTCCCGGTGCCTGCCGGCTGTTCTTCTAACAGGTCGGCCACGCCGGAGGCGACCGAGTCGTCCCGGGCCAGCAGCGCGGCGCGGAAGTGGTCGCGCATGATCGGATGGCACGAGTAGGCCTCGCCATCATCCGGGCCGTGATCGCGGAGCACCAGATGCTCGTGGCACAGCCCGTCGAGTTCCCGGCGCAGCGCGTCATCGCTGAGATCGCCGAGGACCTCCTTGGCACTGGGGAGTTGCCGGGCGAGCGTGCGGATCGTCTGCTCGGGCAGCGGCGTGCGAAACAGGGAGATGATCCCCAGCAGCAACGTCCGCTGCACCGGCAGTTTCTCCTCGTAGAAACCCAACAGGTGGCGGATCTTGCGCTCCAAGGGCTCGTCCTCGCTGAGGCCTTCCCGGTCGAAGACGACCGAGAACAGCCGCGTGGGGTCGCCGTCGGCCTCGGTGGCCAAGGTAGCGGCGAAGACCCGCAAGGCCAGCGGGTGGCCCTCCAACTTTTGGCTGATCTCGCGGCGCTCCTCGTCAGTGCCTTGCTCGACACCGCACCGCTTTAGCAGGGCCGCCCCTTTCTCGGGCAAGAGCCGGTCGAGGTCCAATGTCCGCAGACCGCGACCTAAGTAGGACGTCAGATCGGCGAAGGGGAACCGGCTGGTCAGGACTACCAACCCCGCATGGTCGATCCGGCAGGCCGCATCCAGCAGTTCCCGCAACTCGTCGGCCAGCAAGTGGCCGTAGGCGACCGTCCCGGGCCGCTCTTGCAAGACCTCCAGCCCGTCGAGCACAATCATCAACGGCATCGCCCGCAACAGGGCCTTGGCCGCCTCTGCGGGTCGCGTCTCCGGCGGCGGTGACGGGAAGCCCAGTTCGTTGATGCCGAATTCCAGCAGGGCTTCCAAGAACTGGCGCATGTCGCGGTCGGCGTAGAAGCTCCAGAAGAACAGACCGCGGTTGGGCCGCCGCCGATCGCCGCCGCGCTGTTTGAGCCAGTGGCCGATCAGGGCCGTTTTACCCAGGCCACCCAGCCCGGTCACGCCGATGCAGCGC
>CAYYOX010000034.1:1962-20508 GCA_964473065.1 uncultured Planctomycetaceae bacterium
TGTTCAGGACACGGCAGGTTCGTCGGCCCAGGGGTCGAGTCGCTCGATTGTGTCGCCGGGCTGGACATAGAGGTCGTCGTTGGTCGTTTCATGCACCCACCGCTGCACCGACCCGTCGGACGGCTCGGGCCGTGCCGGCGTCGTTGTCGGCGGTGTCGGAGTCCCGGCGAGTTCTTCCACGACCCGTTGCAAGTCGCTGTGGTCTTCTCGCCCATCGGAGGTGATCTCAATCCGATAGAAATAGACCTTGGCGTTGTACTGATCTTGGAACAGCCGCCTCATTTCGGGCGTGTACGGCTCGTCCTCCTTGAGACCAAGCAGGGCGATGTGTCGCGGCTCGGCGGCGGTCTGGGTGATCACCTCGTCGGCGATGACGTCGAACCACGGGTCGGAGAAGCCGAAGCCGACAAAGACCAGCCGCTCACGGCCCAATAGACTCTCGAGCACGCGACGGTAGTGTCTCCCGCGGTATGCTTTGCGGTACTCGGCGACGCCCAAGACGATAGTGTCGCTACGTTGATGGATCCCATGGGCAAAGAGGATCGGGCACTGCTGCTGCGTGAAGATGTCGCCGGTGTACCATTGCATAAGCTCATCGGGGTCCTTCCACGTGGCGTAGCCGGTGTCGCCGACATCGCGGCGCAAATCGTCGCGGGCTTCCAGCAGGCCCGGGTCGAAGTTGGTGGTCACGTAGCCGCGAAAGGGCATTCGCAGCAGCGCGCCGTGGATCGGCGTGTAGCGCTTGCCGTCACGCCCGGCCGTCGGGCGGAAGATCTCGCGCAGAACGATACCGTAGATCGAGTCGCCCAAGGCCTGTTTGATACCGCGGACGGCCTGCTGGGGTCGTTTGGACGCGTTTTGTATCCAGAAATCGCGATCCGCCACCGTTGCCAGCCCCCGGGCAACCGTTTCTTCGGCCAGTTGGCTGATCAGTTGGGTCCAGAGCGGATAGAGCCCGGCCGATGCGCCGGCCCCGACCAGTGCGATCGCCTGGTCGGAGCCGAGCAATTTGCGAAGTTCTTCGAGTACGTGGTCGTTGCCCGGAATGTCGTTCATCTGTTCGGCGTCCCCCTTGGCACGATGTCCCCGCTAGTCACACGCTGTATAGATAGCGATTCTACTTGCCGGTCCCCCGCGTGGCAACACCCGGCAATAGATAACCTACTTGACTGATAAACCACGCAAACGCTGCATGGTTTCGCTCGAACTGTGGAAAGTCAGATGCGGTTATGGGATCCTGGTCGGCCTAGAGTGTATGCTCTCGGCAGCCTTTTTGACCGCGTCGACGCGCTCGGGGGCCGCGCCAGTGATCGTGACCGCCATGGTGTAGTAGCGACTCATTCGTTTGCCTCCTGAGTGTAGAACCGGCCGTCCGGATTGGGCGGACAGCGGCATGAATTACTCCTTGCCGTGTCGCGCGGCCTCTAGGTGTTCGAAATTGGGAAACTTGGCGATCTCCGAATCGACTTGGTCACCGAGCAGGTCCTTCAGTCCACCGGCGAAAGCTGCGATGGTTTCGTTCCACTGTCCGACCTGTCGGGACAGGGCGCGGACGTCCCGGTCTTGCCAGAAGTCACCTTCGTCGCTGACCTCTTCGAGGATGCCCAGCGATTGGGCATGATCGAGCACCTTGATAACGGCCAGGTGGCACCGCAAGAAGTTCTCGACGCCGCCACAATCGCTGTTGCTGGCGTACTGCGTTTTGCAGAAGCTTCCCCAGGACCAGCCCGACAGACCGGTACGGAGTTTCCGTTGGCGGTGCGGCCGATCGCGATCGGTCACCTCGATGTGTGCCGGATAGCGGCAGAGACCGAAATTGGCCTGTTCGCATCCCTCGCCGGGCAAGGTCTCGAAGGCGATCACGTGCGTGGGGGCGACAGTATAATGGTATCTACGGCTGCCTGTCGCGGGCCGTTCAATATGCTGACTGGCCTGAATCAGCAGCCAATGCTGCGGATCGTCTCGGTCGCATTGGTTGAAGTCGCACGCCTCGCCGGTCAATTCGACGATGTCGTCGACCTGGGCAAACGGCAGGTCCAGCGCCCGGCCACGTAGCCCAGCAACGAACTCGCGAGCCTTCTTGGGACTGCGAGTGCTCGATTTGAGGCTGTAGTGAATGGTCAGTCCCATGGGTAATCTCCCGGGTTATTGCTGTGTGAAATCGGTGTGAAACCTGTGTGAATTCGGTGGCAATCCGCTGTGATTATGCTGGGCACCGGGTACAGCAACTGTCCGGATCGTCTAATTGTTTGACGGATCTGCTCGGCAGACCTTCCTCCCCGGCCTAACCGTAGTACGGTCCTGTTTGCGACCGTAGATCCCGCCTCGATCAGCATCCAGACAGCGGCCACCGGCCCACGATCGCAGATTCTCGACGACCTCCTGAGCCGTTCGTGCGACGGGTACGACATTCTGGGACGCCTCGATCAGAGGAACATCCAACAGAGCCGCCAGACGGCAGCAGGCTTTGATCTCCGCACCGGTCCAATCGGCATCCACCGGCTTGGGCTGTTTCGAATCGAGGCCGAACATCTCGATGTAGAGCTTCCAGATCGCTCGCCTTTGTTGAACACCGGGCAGGTCAAGGAACCACACCCCATCAAATCGCTCCGATCTGCTGAACTCCGGCGGCAGTTTGCTGATGTCGTTGCAGGTGCAGATTGTGAATACATCGCTCTCGTGGTCGTTCAACCACGTCAGCACCGTGCCGAACAGTCGGGCACTGACACCACTGTCGCCACTGCCACTTAGAAGGTGTTTTGAAATTGCCTGATTAGAGAAAATCTGCTATGGCTCCCTGTCTTTGGGACGAACCGAAGGAAGGAGCCATAGCATGAAACGAGAGTTGTATTATGCCAGCGATTTAACAAACCGGCAATGGCAAGTGATTCGGCAATTGCTGCCCAAGCCGTTTCGACGCGGCCGCAAGCCAATTTGTCGGCGTCAGGTGATCAACGCGATCCTTTACGTGACACGGACTGGCTGCCAGTGGCGAATGCTGCCAACCAACTTCCCCAACTGGAGTACGGTCTACGGAATCTTCTGGAAATGGCGAAACGAGGGGATTTGGGCAAAGGTCCACGATGCCTTGCGGGAAAAAACGCGGAGAGCCGCTGGCAAGAAATCGACGCCTACGGTGGCGATCGTCGACAGTCAGTCGATCCGAACGGCCGAGGGCGGCGAGGAACGAGGCTACGATGCGGGCAAGAAGATCACCGGACGCAAACGACATATAGCCGTCGACACGCTCGGCTTGATCTTGGCGGTAGTTGTGCATCGGGCGGATTGGCAGGATCAAAGTGGAGCGTGGTGGGTTATGGAAAAACTGGATGAGAAATTCCGCCGACTGAAAGTGATCTTTGGCGACTGCGCCTACGGCCGCAACAGCCTTCCCGATTGGGTGGAAGGCACGTTCGGCTGGGTGCTGCAAACCGTTCTCCGTCCCGTTGGCCTAAAGGGTTTTGTCGTCTTGCCCAAACGTTGGGTCGTCGAACGCACCTTTGCCTGGCTTGCCCGATACCGACGGCACAGCAAAGACTACGAAAAAACAACGTCTTCCGCTGAAGCCTTCATTCACATTGCCATGATATCCCTGATGTCCAAACGCCTTGCAAATGCCGAAAACTGAATTTCAAAACACGTTCTTAGACCGGAGAGGACCTTTTCGACTTCATCAATCATCAGGATCGCGGGCGACATGGCATCGGCGATCCGCAGTGCCTGCCGGATATTGGCCTCGGTTTGACCAACCAGCGATCCCATCAAGGCCCCGACATCCAGAATCAGCGTCGGACGCCCCGTCTCCGTCCCCAGGGCTTTGGCAAACGCACTCTTGCCCGTGCCGGGCACGCCAAGCAACATCACGCCTCGCGGTCGCTTGAGTGGATCGTCTTTGCCCTGACGTCGCATTGCTCGCAAGCAGAAGTCCTTCAGCGATTTCAGGCCGCCTAAGTCGGCGAACTTCTCGCCACCGCGATGCAGCCCGAGCAGGCCGCTTTTCTTTAGCATTCCGGCCTTCAACTCCCACACGGTATCCGGCCGGATGGCCCGGTGGCGGACCAGGCTCAGACTATAGGCGTTCTCTGCCTCGAAACGGGTGAGTCCACCGGCCGCATCCAAAACGGTTTCCAGGGCGTCACCGTCCGGTAGTTCCCCGTCCTCGGTGGCGATTCCGCGGGCAATCTCTTCGAGTTGCTCACGGCCCGGCAAATCATGCTCCACGGCGACCATAAGCTTCTCCAATTCGGTCGGGATTTCGACTACCGGGGAGAGCACGATAATGAACGTCCGGTTTTGTTTTCCGGTGGTGATCTGCTGGACCAGGGCCTGAACGATCTCGGCGCTGCCGACGAATCGATGGAAGTTCTGTAGTACCAACAGGGCCGAGCTGTCGGGGCTGGCCAAAGCGTTGATCGAGCGGATGGCAGCCAGCGGGTCGTTGCTCCCGGCGTCGACAGGCTGTTCTGCGCCGGGGATTTGCAGGCCCTGGTCAATGTCCCAGGTGGCCATTTTCCATTGCTGGTCACGGCACATCCGGGCGATTTCGACAAGAGCATCCGCATGCTCGTGCGATTCGACCCACAGGCCGGTGAAGCACGCAGACACGTATTCCAGCAGTCGCTCAGAGAGCGTCATGGAGGTTCTCCTTGTAAAGGGCGAGTAGAAGTAGTTGTTCTTCCGATCCGGTGACCGCTCGGGGCCTATCCGATCCCGTCAGCCAACCGGGCGATCGTCACCAACCAGGAGGCGATCTCACCGTCAGGATCACACTCCGCGATCCGTTCGGGCGTCATCTGCTGCACGGCCTTCGTGTTGAGCCACTTCTTGACCTTGTCGCGGCGGCGTTTTCGGGTCCGGGCAGGCAGTTCGGTCCAGGGCATGTAGTCCGGGTGACGGTCGTAACAGTGTCGGGCGATAAGCTCCGCCACGTGATCCCCGTCGGAGAACCGGACATCCATCCCGCCAACCTCCGCGATCGCTTCCCGGTGGAGATAGTTTTCCAGACTACGCTTTCCGGTCAACACGGCCCGACATCCGGGGCGAAGATTCACCAAATCGACCGCCTGTTGCCGGGATTCGGTTTCCGGGGGCGTGTCGCGATCGTAGAGATGGAATTCGCACGGAACGAGACCAGCCAAACGGAAGGTCCAGAGCCGCAGATCTCCGCCGCCGAAAGGCACGAAGATCAACTCGCGCCGACGCTCCATATCGGCCAGATCGGGAAGTGTCGGGTCGAAGGTGTGAAGGATCGCACTGATGTGTCGAAGGAAGTGAATATCGTTAGGGCCTTCGACGAGAACGAGAACCTTCGGAGAGCCGTCACAGATATGATCGGTCGGCTCGGTTCTCGCCCGGGTACTTTTGGTTACTCGACAGCAGGCGCGCAGCCTTGTCCGCCACGTGTTGGGTTTCTTCATAGGGGGCTCCGTGGAATAGAGGTCAAGGGTCATTCAGCCGATCCGCTGGCGCTGTTCCGCTGGGACCGACTGCTGCTGATGGAACTCAGCGGTCAGTTTCTCGGTGGTCGACTTTCCGAGCGCCTCTTCGATAAACTTGCTGGCATCCCGGCACGAAGGCCCGGTGAACCCCAGGGTTTGCACGGAGGTCTTGCCCTCGGGCGTGACGATGATTTCGATGGTCTGTTTTCTCATGCGGCACCTCCGTTGACCTGGATCTGCAACTTGATGGAACCATCGGGCAGCGGCTGTTCGGTACAGCTCAGGCCCTTTTTGTGAGCTTCGAGCCGGGCCCTTTCCACCGCGTACGCTTGCATGAATCGATCCAATTCCTTCTGCTCGCCCCAGCGGCCGCCGAAATTGTCGAACTGGATCTGGCCCGTGGCCGTGTTGCAGACCACTGGATACGTCCAGTCGAGCAGCCGAACGGCAATCCCCGTCGCCTCGCCGGTAAAGAGCTTGAACGTACCCTGCTTGGGCTCGTCGAGGTGCAAACGGCGACATGCGGCACGAATGGCGTTCGCGTCGCGGACCTCGGTCTTCACGGTAACAATATGGCTCACGTGGCCCTCCTGTTTTGATGGTCGAATCGTGGTTGATCCGTTAGCGGGATGGTTCGTTTTAGTCGTCTTCGAAGTCCGTGGCAGACTTGGCAGCCGGGAGAAGGCTAGCGCGTGTTCGGTTCTTGATAGTTTTGTGTTCCTTTTTTGCCGCCGACGCAAGTTTCGGGCTTTCGGCAATCAGTTCGTCCAACAGCATTTCGGTGACCGCGTCCTCGCCGTCCTTTTGGCCGAAACTGCCTAGGAGATGCAGCACCACCAGCAACGGCAAGAGGCACAACAGTAAACAGCCGACGAAACTGATCACGCTTGCCACCTTTGACTCGTGACGATACTCGTCGGCCAGATCGTGACGCTGATCGAAAAGCTTGTCCCATCCGCTTGCCAGTTCGGTCTGTTCCGCCTGCAGGTCGTGTTGCAGACTGACGAGTTCCTTGGTCGACTCGGCAAGTTGATGGTTTTGATAGGCGATCTGCCGGTTCTGCTCGGCCTGACGTTCGGCGGCCTCGGTGGCCACGTCGACCAACCGCTCGTCACTCGTGCAGCCGGTCATCAGAAGGGTCGCCGTGGCGAGGGCGACCACGAGAAGAATGTTGATTCTGCGCATAGGACCTCCAACGGGTAAGAACATTACAAAGAAGCGTCTCCAACGCACGTCGCAGCCGCACCTGACGGATCAGCGCGATCGTGGCCAACAACAGGGCCAGCGACAAACTGGCCAGCACAACAGTGTTCAACGGCGGTTCTCCTTGAGCTGGGGATAAAGAGGCAAATACGGGGAAACGGACACAGCGGCCAGAGTGATGATCGCTATCAGCCCGGCAAGGCAGGAAATCGGGCTTCGGGTAAAAAAAGGCAGGTTGGGAAAGCTATGCCGTACCGTTCATGTAATTTTGACGCAAAAAGCCGGTGAATTTAGGTGATCGGGCTTTGGAGTGCAAAAAAATCGAACCCAGGTTGGACAGATCAGCCCGAGTTCGCTGTTACGTTCTTGCCAGAGAGTGGCGGCGCCAGTTTTCTCCGCCTCGCCGTTAGCCCCTTTGCGTAACCGACAAATCGGGTTGGCGACGGCAGTTCGACCGCGTGGCGGTGAGCAAAAGGCAAGTCCTCAGCAGACATATCAGTAGCCAGTCACATTGCTGAACCCATCCTGCAGGGGATGGTTGCAACTAAGGGGGATGCGACTACAATTGTGTTTGTGCTCCCATAAAGGAATTGGTGCCATGCCTAGGAAGCGGCTGCTAGCAAGCTGGATCGGCCATAACGACATTCGAGCGTTCGCTTTGTCGCTGCCCGCTGAACAGCGTGACAAAATCCTCACGGCTCTCCCTGGACCGAGGCCATCCGAGAATGAAGTCGGCCCCATTAAGACTCTCGTCGAGCAAGAACGGTTCGACGAAATCAGGCTTCTGAGCAACTACTCCCCTGTGTGGGAAGAGGGCTTTTCCGCTTGGCTGGGCAGCCGGACCCAGGTCGTCCATGTCGAACTGAACAACCCTACGGACTACACCGAGATTTTTGGAATCGCCAACGGTGAGCTTGGAGAACTCAAGTCCCGTGCGGACTGGCCAGACACTGATCTCTCCATCCACCTCAGTCCGGGCAGTCCAGCGATGGCGGCTATCTGGTTATTGCTGGGCAAGACACGCTACCCGGCGACGTTTTTCCAGACTTACAAAGGCAAGGCTTGGGTCACGATGGTTCCGTTCGACCTGGCAGTGGACTTCGTGCCCGAGGTCTTTCGGGATGCCGACTCACATTTACAACACTTGACTTCGCACAGTCCGGGGGAGATCGAGGGCTTCCAGCAGATTGTCGGTGACAGTCAGGCCATACGTTTAGCAGTTGGCAGGGCAAAGAGAGCGGCAGTGCGAAATGTCCCGGTTCTACTTTTGGGTGAGAGCGGCACCGGTAAAGAGCTTTTCGCCAGGGCAATTCATGAATCGAGTTCCCGGCGATCCGGACCTCTTCTCGCCATCAACTGTGCAGCGGTCTCCCGCGATTTGCTTGAATCAGAACTGTTTGGACACAAGGCAGGCTCATTCACTGGGGCACAGAGTGACCGAAAAGGGGCTTTCGAGGAAGCCGACGGCGGAACGCTTTTCCTTGACGAAATCGGGGAGTGCGACCTTGCCATGCAAACCAAGTTGCTTCGCGTTCTCCAACCGCCCGACGGAACCGACCCTTGCCATCGCGTGTTTTACCGAGTTGGCGACCTTGAAGAACGACATAGCAGTGTCCGGGTCATTGCCGCGACTAACCGCGATCTGCTCGCTGGTGTCACTGACGGGGAATTTCGCGAAGACTTGTACTACCGCCTGGCCGTCATTACGGTTAAATTGCCACCATTGCGGGACCGGCAAGGCGACATATCCAAGATCGCGGAGCACCTGCTGACACAGATCAACGGGCAGTTTGAAGAGGAAGAACCCGGCTACACACACAAATCCATTTCTGATTCCACAATGGTATTTGTGCAGCGTCACCGTTGGCCGGGCAATGTCCGCCAGCTTTACAACGCCCTTTTGCAGGCGGCGGTCATGGCAGAGGGCGACACGATTCAGAAACACGACATCACCGACGCAGTTGCGGAAATGGTCGGGGAAACGGATTTCGCGGATGACGGGCTGGAACGGCCGCTGGGGGATGGGTTTAACATTCAGGAGCACGTTAACGAGATACACAGGCACTACTTACGAAGAGCGATGAAAGAGGTCGGGGGAGTGAAACCGCCACCAGCAAAGCAGATTGGACTTCCTAATTACCACACCCTGGATGCCCAACTGGAGAGGCTCGACGTCGACGAGGACTGGCAGTAAACAACGGGGCGGTGACCCGATCGTGGAGAACCGTTTGCACCTCAACACGCACTTTGGCACGCCGGTTGCTTTTACGTCCCGGCATGTTCGCAACGATCCAACAAGAACCGATGAAATCGATCAACTTCGAGTTTCTCAGACCGAAATGGCCTGAACTCGCCTCGCTGGGCGGGTTTGCGGAGTCGTATGCCCATACCGATCCAATCGGTTCCATCAGCAAGCTCCGGGCGTTCTGCGAACAGGCAGCCAAGTTCATTCATCACGAACTTCGACTTCCAAGGCTCGTTCGGCCCAACCTGATCGACTTGCTCGACGACCATTCATTTCAGTCGGCAGTTCCCACTGTTGTCGTCTCGAAGTTGCACGCACTGAGAATCGAGGGCAACCGAGCCGTTCATGGGAACAAGGGCGATACGACTACGGCTCTTCGTCTATCGAAAGAGACGTATGACCTAGCCCGATGGCTCCATGTTACGTATGCGTCCGGGAAGGCCGAAGACTGTCCGCAATTTACGGAACCTTCGGAAGGTGGAGCCGAAGGCTCTCAGCGGCGGCGAGAGAAACGAGCCATTCTCGAACGCGTTGCCGCTCAAGAAGCCCAGATGCAGAAGCTTCTGGAGGAACTCGAAACCGTTCGGGCAGATGCTGAGCAGGCCGTCGCAACGAAAACTGAACTCGAAGCGGCTCTCACGGCTGGCCAGCAATCGGCAGCCGCCATCGAATCCCTCGACCCGCTGACCTTCAATGAAGCCGAGACCCGTCGCTACCTGATTGACTTAATGTTGGCGGATGCTGGCTGGGATGTCGGACCCGGCCTGACAAATACGCAAGAGGTAGGCAAAGAAGTCGAGATTCCGCACCAGCCAACGGATTCGGGCATAGGGTACGCGGACTATGTCCTGTTCGACGACAACGACAAACCACTAGCGGTCATAGAGGCGAAGAAGACGTCACTTAACGAAAACGATGGGCGTACCCAGGCAAAGCTATACGCCGACGGACTACAGAAGAAGCACAACCTCACTCAACTCGAACGGCCTCTGGTGATCTACACCAACGGCTACAATATTTCGCTCTGGAACGATGCTGAGGGAGAACCTCCACGCAAGGTCTACGGGTATTACTCGAAAGACAGTCTTCAGAATCTTTTCTTCCAACGTCGAGAGAAAAAGCCGCTTTCGGAGGTGGCGCCCTATCCTGACATGGCGGGCCGCATGTACCAGATCGAGGCGGTTCGTCGCGTGGTCGAGACGTTCGCCCAAAACAAGCGGCATGCCCTCCTCGTGAAGGCAACCGGAACGGGAAAGACACGGGTGGCCATTTTCCTTGACCGACGCCCTGATGCAGGCGAAGTGGGCCAAACGAATTCTCTTCCTTTGTGATCGGCGAGAACTACGCAAGCAGGCCCACAACGCGTTCAAGGAGTTTCTGCCCTCCGTGCCGCGAACCTACGTGACCGGCAACACTGCCCATGACCGAGACAAGCGAATCTATCTCGGCACATACCCCGCGATGATGAAGTGCTACGAATCCTTTGATATAGGATTCTTCGACCTGATAATTGCAGACGAGTCCCACCGCAGCCTTTACCGTCGCTACAAGGTGCTGTTCGACTACTTCGACTCCTATCAGGTTGGCCTGACAGCAACGCCCGTGAATGAGCAGACGCTCGGGCCGTACTACCGCAATACCTTCAAGATATTCCACTGCGACGACTTGAACCCTACGTTCAACTACGACTATGAAGAGGCGATCAACAATCATCCCCCGTACTTAGTCCCGTTCGTCGTCGACACGCACACCACGCAGTTCCTCCGAAAGGGTATTAAATTCGCCGAGTTGTCCGAGGAACAGAAGGAACAGCTTGAAGAGGACGGCGAGGACCCTACCGTCTTCCAATACGATCCGGGCGAAGTCGATAAGACCGTTTTCAACAAGGACACTAATCGACACATTCTCCGCAACTTGATGGACCACGGCATCCGAGTCGCCGAAGGCAGCCGAATCGGAAAGACGATTATCTTCGCCCGAAATCACAACCACGCCGTGGTGCTGCAAAACCTGTTCGATGAAATGTATCCGCAGTACGGTGGCGACTTCTGCCGGGTGATCGACACTTACGACTCGCGGGCCGAGGAACTCATCGACGATTTTAAGGGCGAGGGAACCAACCCGGACCTCACAATCGCAATCTCCGTTGACATGCTCGACACGGGCATCGATGTTCCGGAAATCGTCAACCTCGTTTTCGCCAAACCTGTTTTCTCCTACGTCAAGTTCTGGCAGATGATCGGACGAGGCACACGGCTTTGCCTCGATCTGTTCGGGCCGGGCAAGGATAAGACACATTTCCAGATTTTCGACCATTGGGGTAATTTCGAGCGATTCGGGCAGGGCTTCACGCCCGCCGAGACGGCACGGTCGAAGTCGCTGCTGGAAACTCTCTTCCATGCACGAATGGCACTTGCCGAAACTGCGTTGGCTCAGCAGAACACCGAGGCCTTTGAATTGGCCGTCGGCCTGCTCGGTCAAGACATTGCGTCACTACCGGAGAAGTGCATTCCAGTCCGTGACAAATGGAAGGAAGTCCGATCCGTTAGCCAGGAAGAAACGCTTCGCCAGTTTGATGCCGCGACCAAGGCGACGCTTGCTCACGAGGTCGCTCCGCTGATGGAATGGGTGGACATCACGCGACACGAGGAGGCCCACAAGTTCGACCGCCTGATAGCCCGGCTCCAAGTAGAGCTACTCAAGGGCTCCAGCCAGTTTGCCAACCTGAAGGATGAATTGCTTGATATCGTCGGGGCGTTACGAGTCAACCTGAATCAGGTCAAAGTGAAGTTGGCCGTTATCGAACGTGTGAAGAGTGGCGACTTTTGGCACAATGTTAGCGTCGGTGACCTCGAAGAGATTCGCACCGAACTCCGTGGGATTGTCCAGTATCGGCAAATCGACAAATCGCAGCAAGACCTGCCGAAGGTCATTGATGTGGCCGAGGACGAGGCCCTTGTCGAGCGGAAGCGGCACAAGGTGAAGCTCGAAGGGCTGGAAATGGTCGCCTATCGCAATCGCGTCCACAAGGTCCTGTTGGACATCTTCGACAACAGCGACACATTGCAGCGAATCAAGGCAGGCGAGGCGGTCAGCACGTCCGATCTCGACGCCCTTTGTTCGCTCGTGTTGACTCAGGAGCCGGGGCTCGACCTGCACGACCTGACCGGATACTACCCGCAAGCCAAAGGCCTCGACAACGCCATTCGCGGCATTATTGGGATGGATGCTGACGCCGTTCACGAACGCTTCACGGCTTTCGTGCAAGAACACCCCAGCCTCGCATCCCACCAAATCAAGTTTCTCGACTTGCTTCAGAACCATATCAGCAAATACGGGGCAATCGATGTCGACCGGCTCTACGAGCCGCCATTTACTAATGTTCATAGCGACGGCCTCGACGGCATCTTCGACGATGCTCTCGCCGGGGAACTGCTGGAGATCGTCGAATCGTTCAAACCTTCTGATCCCAGGGACACCTAGCAAGGATGATTACCGGAACCTTGAAAAGCAGCGTAGACAAATTGTGGGAAGAGTTCTGGACCGGCGGGATTACCAATCCGCTCACGGTCATCGAACAGATCTCCTTCCTTGCATTCTCGCGTCTGCTCGACATGCGTGAAAGCCGCGAAGAGCGGAAATGGAAACGCTCCAAACAGGGTAAAGCCGGGAAGCCGTTTCCCGGCGTCCTGTTCAAGCCGAAAGAAAAGAAACTGCGTTGGTCGGAGTTTCGCCACATCGGCAAGGGCGACGAGCTTCTTGCCCTCGTTCGGGACAAAGTCTTCCCGCACATGAAGGCACTGGGCACGGACGGCAACGGCGAAGTCACGACGTTCGGCCACTACATGGCCGACGCCCAACTGATGATCCAGAAACCCAGCCTGATGGTCTCGGCGGTCGAGATGATCAACAAGCTGCCCCTGGCCCAGGCCGACACCAAGGGCGACCTGTACGAGTATCTGCTCGGCAAGTTGACCACCGCGGGCATCAACGGCCAGTTCCGCACGCCCCGCCACATCATCAAGATGATGGTCGAACTGGTCGAACCGGAACCGACCTGGACCGTGGCCGATCCGGCCTGTGGCACGGGCGGGTTCCTGGTTGCCGTTCGCGAGTATCTCCGCCACACGTACACGTCCAAGGAAGGCCGAATCGTCGAGCAGACCGAAGACGGCGAAGACATCACGTACAGTGAAGACCTGCTGGAGCCGTACCGCAAACACGTCGAACGCGACATGTTCTTCGGTTTCGATTTCGACATGACGATGCTTCGCATTTCCGCCATGAACCTGATGCTTCACGGTGTCGAACACCCCAACATCCAGTATCAGGATACGCTGAGCAATTCGTTCCCCGACAAGTTCCCGAAAATGGCCGAAGAGGCGTTCGACCTGATCCTGGCCAACCCGCCGTTCAAGGGCAGTCTCGATTATGGCGACGTCCATTCGTCGCTCACGGGCAAGGTCAAGACCAAGAAGACCGAACTCCTCTTCCTGGTTCTCATGCTGCGAATGCTCAAGCTGGGCGGACGCTGTGCCGTGATCGTCCCCGATGGTGTGATGTTCGGCTCGTCCAAGGCTCATGTGGCGTTGCGTCAACTACTGGTCGAGGACAACCAGCTCGAAGCCGTGGTCAAGCTGCCCGCCGGTGCGTTTAAGCCCTACGCGGGCGTTTCGACGGCCATCCTAATCTTCACCAAGGGCGGCAAGACCTCCGACGTCTTGTTCTACGACGTCCAGGCCGATGGCTTCACGCTTGATGACAAGCGAGATAAGATCGGCCCTGAAGACGACTTTCAGGACGTCGACGATGTGGTCAAGCAATGGGCCAAATGGAACGGCGGCAAGGGCAAGCGACATTTCAAGGACCGCACGGCCAAGTCGTTCTTTGTCCCGAAGAAGGATATTAAGGACAACAAATACGACCTCTCCATCAACCGCTACAAGGAGATCGTCCACGAGGAGGTCAAGTACGACCCGCCTAAGAAGATCCTCAAGCGGTTGAAGAAGATGGAGGCCGAAATCGCCAAGGACCTGGAAGAACTGGAGGCGATGCTGGGATGAAGAAAGCACACACTAAAGTGCGGTTGAGTGAGGTGATTGCCGATGCCCGGCCCGGATTTGCATCAGGGGAACATGATCCGGGCGGCACGATCCAGCTGCGAATGAATAATGTCGGTACGGATGGCAGTTTGAATTGGGACAAGGTTCGGCGTGTACCTGCCACGGCACGGCAACTGGAAGCGTATAACCTCAAGCCGAATGATGTGGTCTTGAATGCAACGAACAGACCTGAATTGGTCGGAAAGACAACGCTATTCACGGGACACGATGAAGAGGTTCTCTACAGCAACCATTTTCTTCGACTTAGAACAAATTCAAAGCAACTCTATCCGCCGTATCTTGCACGGTGGTTGACTGATCAGTGGCGTCGCAAGACGTTTCTCGGCTTGTGTAATCAGTGGGTCAATCAAGCTTCGGTTCGCAAGGATGATCTCCTTCACCTAAAGATTCCCCTTCCGCCGCTGTCGGAGCAGAAGCGGATCGCCGACATCCTCGACAAGGCCGACGCCATCCGCCGCAAACGGCAGGAGGCAGCCGATCTCGCAAGAAGAATCGAGGACGCTTGGTTCGCCGAAATGTTTCTTCGCGACGGAAACGAAGCGTGCCAACAGAAGCTTGGAGAGCTTTGCACCGTCATTCGGGATGGCGTTCACAAGACTCCGGTCTACGTCGCAGATGGAATTCCATTCGTGACAGTGAAGAATCTAACTGCGGAGCCAAACGGTATTTCGTTTGCCCACTGCAAGTTCATTTCACACAGCGATCATGCTGATTTCAGCAAGAGGACAAACCCTGCAATCGGTGACATCCTGGTCTCGAAAGACGGAACGATCGGTGTAGCCCGCGAAGTTACTGGAGGTCTGCCGTTTAACATCTTCGTTAGCGTGGCACTACTCAAGCCAAAACGCGACATCATCCACCCGACGTTCCTAAAGACGCAGTTTAACATGCCCTTTGTTCAGCGTCAGATCTTAGATGAAATCAAAGGCGTGGCGATTCGTCATCTCCATTTGCGAGACTTCAAGACGCTGTCCATTATCGTTCCGGACATGGCGACGCAAATGGAGTTTGTAGATCGCATCAGGCGAGTTCACTTATCGGAAGAGTCGCACGCTGAAGCTATTCGTGAAACAGAGGACCTTTTCAACTCACTCGTCAAACGAGCCTTCAAGGGGGAGTTATAGATGAAAGTATACTTCTCCGATTGGTTCGAGGTCGAGCCGAAGGCCCTTGATGAATACGGGGCCTTTAACGTCTCGTTGATCAACGACCTGCCGCTCTTCATCGACCCCTTCCTCCTCTTTACGAGCGAAAAGAAGGAGTACCAGCAGCTTCACGATAGCGTAATTACGTACCTTTCGTTCCTGCGGGATCAGTCGGTCACGGGAAACGTCAATGAAGGCTTGCTCAAAGCTTGGTACATGTTTCCCGAAGTCAGACAATTATGGCTTGGTTTCAGCCAAACCGGCAACAACGGCAGCGGACTCGGCATGGATTTCGCGAAGGCCCTCCATTCGAACCTCAACGTGATTTTCAAGGACTTCGGAGATGAGAAAATCACCCGAGGCAGCCACATCGAAAAGGTATGTCTCGTTCGTGAAGGTGTCGGCCGCGATAATATCAGCGACTTCACAGCCAACCTAATCAAGGAGTTTCTGCTCGACTTCACGCAAGCATTTGCGAAAGAGCACATTGCGGCGGGGCTTCGCAAGTTGGTCAATGTTCGTGGTGTGCGATTCGACTACGATAAACGGGTCTGGTGTCCGAAAACGTACGACCTGCCGTATTTGTTTGGCGACTATGTGCTGTTGGCACCGAAAGACATACTCACGAAAGACGAGAATTGGATCAACCGGAATGATCTGCGGGAACGCTTCGACGCCATTGCCAGCTCGACGGATGACATGCAGCTTCGTGCCCAGGTAAACGAATATCTTACACGTACCCTTGAGAAAAATGCCAAGAAGGACGAGCGTCGTCGAGCCTATGACACCCTCATTCAGAAATTCCCCCAACTGATCGAATGGTACATTAAGTACAAAGAAGATACAGGCGATCAGGCCAAAGCGACAAGCGGCGAGAAAGTGACGGCCTCCGAGGAGTTCTATGTCCATCAGTTTGGTAAACTGATCACCCAACTCGAAGTCGAAACCGAATTCTATGAGCGTGGAATCGACACGCTCCAGGAGTGTCGCGACCGGGTCATGTTCCTCAAGCAGGAAATCGAAAACAACGGTGCATATCGGCTATTCTATCACGACGGCGAGCCCATTCCGCGAGAGGCGGACCTCCAGATCCTTTTTCGCTTCGCGTGGTTCGCAACTCCATCGGATTTCAATAGCGAGGTTAATAATGGACGCGGCCCGGTGGACTTCACAGTGTCCCGCGGTAGCAAGGACAAGACCCTCGTCGAATTTAAGCTGGCCAAAAACACGAAGCTCCGTCGGAACCTTGAAAATCAGGTCAAGATCTATGAGGACGCCAATCGGACGAAAAAGTCCTTGAAGGTCATTTTCTACTTCACTGATAATGAGCGGCAGAAGGTCGAGCGAATTCTCCAGGCACTCAAGATCGAGGGAGACGATTCAATTATCCTGGTCGACTGCCGTAGCGACAACAAACCATCGGCGTCGACCGCGTGAGTCCAATTTGGTTTGTCGGGCTGTTTCGTTTGCTACCATTTACGGTTCAGTCGGAGAACGAGAAACGCGGCGACAGGCGATGAGACCATTTTTGTCATTCAAGAACTGGAAAAGGAAGAGCCATGGCCAAGAACAGAAAAGTCACCAGCAAGCCCGCCGCCAGCAAAGCGTCGAAGACACTCACCACCAAATCGACGGGCAAGGCCTCGAAATCTGCCGCCGGGAGTGCGATGTCCCAACGCAAGGCCCCGGCCAAACAAACCAGCACGAAGGCCGCCTCCGCCGCGTCGAAAACCCTCCGCGATGGCCGCACGAGCAAGACCTCAAAGTCGGCCGCCGGGAGTGCGTTGTCGCAAACACCGAAGCGAAAGAAGAGCAGGTAGGGCCCCCCGACCGCAATTGATCCAGGAGTGTTCCGATGAGCACAGAAGCCCTCGAACAAAGTCTCGCCACCAGCCAGCAGACCCGGTACTGGAATGAGATGACGCAATTGAAGGCACACATCTTCTATCTCAGTTATCACTGCCGCCGGGCGGACCGAGTTGACTTCTGGATCAAGTGCGTGACTGCCGTAGCGTCAAGTAGCAGCATCGCAGGATGGGTGATTTGGCAATCCTATGGCTTTGTCTGGGCACTGATCATTGCCGTTTCGCAAGTGATCACCGCGACGAAGCAATACCTCCCGTACGAGTCACGAAGCAAGGAAACGAACGACGCATCGAAAGACCTGGAGAATCTCTTCATTCGTGCCGAATCCGATTGGTACTATGTTGCGGAAGGATCGCTCAGCGATGAAGACATCCACAAGAAGATGATTGTCCTGAAGAAGGGCAAAGCCGACATCGTCAGGAAACGCATGGCGTCTCGAATGCTGCCGAGAAATGACACTTACGAGCTTAACGCTGCCAAGGATACTGAAGTCTACTTCCAGACCCTTTATTTCGACGGAGAGAACAATGGCTGACGAGAAGAAGAACATTGTCAATATGAACACTGGAAGAAAGGTGCAGGCCGGAGAAGGTCGGCAGTTGCCCCCGATCAAAGTGCAGATCAAGATTCCACCTGTCAAACCGCCCAAACAAACGAAGAAGTCGTGACACCTGGCCCCTAGCCGTGAGTAAGGATTAAACAGATGAGCGATACGATTAGGTGCCCGGCGTGTCAAAATGAGTTTGAAGTCACGGAAGTGATGTCGGCCCAACTAGCCGCCAGCATTCGCGACGAACTGGAAACGGAACATGCCGAGAAGACCCGCAAGCTGGCGAGTGACCGGAGCGAACTGGCAAAACGGGAAGAGCAACTTGCCAGCCAAAAGGCCGAACTCGAACAGCAGGTGAAGGAGGCGGTGGCCAAAGAAAAGGAGAAAATCGTCGCGGCTGCCCAAGTCGAAGCTCAGCAGGTGGTTGCCATCGAGATCGCGGATCGTGACGAACAACTGACCGCAGCCAAGGTAAAGCTCAAGAAGTTTGAATCTCAGGAATTGGAACTTCGCAAGCAGGCCCGCGAGCTGGAGGAGAAGGCGGAGCAGCAAAAGCTGGAAGTCGCTCGGCAGATCGACGAAGAACGCAAGCAGATCCGAACGGACACTCTCAAGCAGGCCCAAGAGCAAAACGATCTCAAACAGGCCGAAAAGAATGAAACCATCAAGGGATTGTCCAAACAAGTCGAAGAGATGGAGGCGAAAGACGCCGAGAAGACCCGCAAGCTGGCGAGTGACCGGAGCGAATTGGCAAAACGGGAAGAGCAACTTGCCAGCCAAAAGGCAGAACTCGAACAGCAGGTGAAGGAGGCGGTGGCCAAAGAAAAGGAGAAACTCGTCACGGCCGCCCAAGTCGAGGCTCAGCAGGTGGCCGCCGTCGAGATCGCGGATCGTGACGAACAACTGACCACAGCCAAGGCGAAGCTCAAGAAGTTTGAATCTCAGGAATTGGAACTTCGCAAGCAGGCCCGCGAGC
>CAYYOX010000035.1:0-17970 GCA_964473065.1 uncultured Planctomycetaceae bacterium
TCCGTAAATCGACGGGCCCGTCTCCACCGCCGGCGACGGAGCCGGTTTCGGCATGGATCCCACGCAACCTCAGGATGGCCTGTTCGTCGCCTGGAACGGCTTCGACGGGGATGGGCCCATGCAGCTTATAATGTCGCAGGATGTGACGCTGCCGGCGGGAAGACCGGCCGTGGTGACCTGGATGGACCGTGTTCAGTGGGAATTCTTCGGCGGCTCGCTGGCAAAAACTTATGACGTCACGGTACGCAACCCGGCCACCGGCGCCCTGCTGGGGACGCTGGCGAGTGTTTCTACGGGTGACCCGTACCTGAATTACAGCGGCGATACTCGCTGGCAGTCGCACTCGGTCGAACTGTCGGACTTCGCCGGCCAAACGATCCGGCTTTCGTTCGAGGAGAGTATTCCCGAATCGTACGTCGGGCTCGGACAGATCGAATTCGACGCCATCCGCCTGTTCGTCGGCGGCGAACTGACCGTGCCCGACGTCGACGAGTTCGAAGTCGACTTGACCGGCAAGGTCGGACACACGATTGACATCATTCTGTCGGGGCAGGGGAAAACCGACTACGCCTCAGCGCGACTGGATTTGCTGGGACCCGACGGCGCGACGGTGCTGGCCAGCGCCGCGGGCGATCCGCTGGGCGTCACGGCCGATAACTACGATCTGGCCATTCTGGACTTTGTCGTTGAGGTCGACGGCGTGTACACGCTGCGGATGATGTCGAACATCGAGGGCCAGTACGGGTTGATCGTTACCGATTCGTTGGTCTTCGACAGCGAGCCGAACGACACGGCAGGCGATCCGTTGCGAAGTCTCGACGACGTGGGTGCGGCATTGGGGATGTTGGGCCATGGCGGCGGCGGTACGCCCTTGCTGTTCGGCATCGACTGGGCCGACCCCACGCCCACCAACATCATGACTCTCGATCCCGCGGACGCTTCGACGCTTACCAGTTTCCCGTCGCCGTCAACGCCGTCGACCAACCCGTACGGGTACAATCTCGCTTTCGATGGAACGTATCTCTGGTATAACGCCGGCGCCTCGGCTGGTGACAATACGGTTTATCAACTCGACGCACAGACGGGCGATCTGCTGGAGTCGTTCACGGCTTCCAACTCCGGCCTGGGGATGGGTTTGGCGTATCTGGGCGGGGAGATCTTTTACAGTAATCTGGAATCGTCGACCATTGACGTCTACTCCGTGAGTGACTTCGCCTATTCGCGTACGCTCTCGATACCGGCCGGTGCGTGGGGATTCGAAGGGCTCGCCGGCGACGACTTGGGCGGACACCTTTATGGCATCTCCCAGTTCGACGGCGTTCTCTACCGCATGGACCCGCAGACCGGCGAGGTGCTGGACTCCGCGTCCACCAGCCCGATGGGTTTTGTGCAAGGTCTGGGTTTGATGGGCGATGAGCTGTTCGTCTCGGAAACCAACGGGATCGGCGCCCTGAACGAAATCGCCGTCTACGACCGGCAGTCCCTTGCCCTGTTGCGACGGATGCCGGTCGGCGTGACCAACATGATTTCCGGCCTGGGAGCCGACGGTGCGCCGGCAACCTTCCCGGCGCCTGGCGCAAGTCCGGCACTGCTGCCGGAGGGTTCGATCGGCAAAGGGGATCTGTACGAGATTTCGCTGGCCGCCGGCCAGACGATCGTCATGACCACGGAAACACCGCTGGATCGTTCGGGCAACGACTTGAATCCCGCCTTGGCCCTCTCGCACACCGAGGACTTGATCGTCAACGGCGGGTTCGAGACGGGTGACTTCACCGGCTGGACGGCGCTGAACAATGGTCTGGGGGAAACTTTGCCCTGGACCGTCGATTCCGGCAGTGGTACGGCGAACTATCCCGTGCTGATCACCGAGGCCGGTACCAGTACGCCCGATTTCTTCGAGATTCAAAATTTCACCAGCGGCACGATCGACACGACGGGCTGGGTCGTGGCGGCCAACAATGCGGCGAACTACAACATCAACGCCGTGCACGACCCGCTGTGGTCGTTTCCCGCTTCAGTGGCCCCGGATCAGTTGATCTATCGGCCCGATACGGCCGGCGACAATATCTTCTGGCGAACCAGGGATGAGGGTTGGGTGATGATCCTCGATGACCAGGGCAACGTGGTCGATTTCGTTGTCTGGGGTTACAGCGATGTAGATCTCGCCTCGTTCGAGGTGAATGTGGGCTCGTTCGAAGGCATCCGCGTGGACGACGCATGGAACGGACCGGCGGTTTCCAATGTCGGGGCCACTTCAGATGCTGTTCAGCGAATCGGCGGCGCAGACCACAACAACGCTTCCGACTGGACCTTCGACCAAGAATCTTCAGGCGGGGAGCCGAACGAAGGCCTGACGACGTTCTCCCTCTCCTCGTCGCCACACAGCGGAGCTTACAGCGCCTATAACGGGTTCGAGGGCGAAGCCGGCTTGCAGTACGAGTTGTTCCAGGACGTGACGATCCCGGCCGATATCCCCAGTGCCCTCTTGACCACCAACCACCGGATCGCGTACGCCAAGGATGGGGCCAGTCTGGCTGACCGAATCCTGGAAATCTCGATCCGTGACACAGACGACAATCTCCTGGAAACGCTGTATACCGAAAACATCCTGGTCAGCGGCCCGGCCGCCGACTTAGGCTGGAACACCCAGACCTTCGAACTCGCTTCCTATGCGGGCCAGACGGTGCGGATTCACTTCGAGGAGTTCGTGCCGGAGAGTTTCACTGGAGCGGCGATCATCGAGTTCGACGACATCCGTCTGTTGGCCGACTCGGTAGTGGCCTTTGACAGCGATACCGAAGACGGCAAAAACTCGCGACTAGTCTTTACCGCAACCGACAGCGACACCTATCTGGTCCAAGTTCTGCCGGAAGACGGCGGGGGCGAATACTTGCTGCAAACACAGATCTACGACCAGCGCCTGCCGTGGGTGCGTATCGAGGATGTCGAAGTGGCCGAAGGTGACAGCGGCATCACCCAGGCCGTACTGACCGTCAGTCTGTCGGAAGACCCGTCCGAGAGCGTGACCGTACGACTGGATACGTTCGATGATACAGCCACGGTCGTCGATGACGATTATCAACCGATCAGCGACATGGTACTCACGTTCGATCCCGGCGGCAGCCTCAGCCAACAGGTGGTTGTCAACGTGCCCGGCGACACGCAGATCGAGCCAACTGAAACCTTCATCTCCAGGCTCAGCAACGTTACGAGCGCGATTATCGCCGATCCGCACAGTGTGGGCACGATCCTCAACGATGACACGGTGATCTTGGTCGTCGAACAGGTGGAACTGCTCGAAGGCGACAGCGGCGTAGCGCTCGCCGGTTTTGCGATCAGTCTGGTGGCTCCCGCCGGAATTCCCGTTACCGTGCAGTACACGACGGTCGACGGCACCGCGACAGTGGCCGACTTGGACTATCTGCCGATCGCGGGGACTCTCACGTTCGAGCCGTACGAGACCGAAAAGACGCTCACCGTCGACGTGCTGTCCGACACGCAGATCGAAGCCCACGAGACGTTGTTCCTTAACTTCAGCGATCCCAGCCAACCGATCGATCGGCTGCAAAGCCTCGGCACGCTGCTGAACGATGACACCGAGATTTCGATCGAAGACGTGACCGCGTATGAAGGCGACGCGGAAACTACGGATTTCGTTTTCACGGTGAGCCTTGCGGCGGCCAGCGCGTTGCCGGTGACCGTGCAAGTCGACACGGCCGATCGGACGGCCACGGTCAAGGATCACGACTACCTGCCGATCGACTCCCTGGAGCTAACCTTCGACCCTGACGAAACGTCCAAGACGCTGACGGTCTCCGTTAACGGCGACACCAAGGTCGAAGCCGACGAAACCTTCCGCGTTACGCTGAACCACGCCAGCCAACCGATTGCCAGATCGCAAGCCCTTGGCACGATCCTCAACGATGACTCGCTAACGACGGCAGTTGTCGGCCGGCACATCTTCTACAATAACTCGGCCTGGGACAACCCGGCCAAAGGCGACAGCGATGACCAGGCGATCGCCGCCGACAAGGCGGCCTTGCTGCCGGGAGGGATAGCCACCTTTGCCAATTACACCAGTCATGTCCGCGGGATCAACGGGATCATGGTGGATATCGCCGATCTGCCCGGGACGATCACGGCGGACGATTTCGAGTTTCGCGTCGGCAACGATGATAACCTGACCAATTGGGAGTCGGTCGCGACGGCGCCGACGGTCGATGTTCACCTCGGCACGGTGTCCCGGGTAACGATCACATGGCCCGACTACACGATTCAAAACGAGTGGCTTCAGGTAACCGTATTGGCCGGCGAGAACACGGGACTGACCGAGCCGGATGTGTTTTACTTCGGGAACCTGGCGGGTGAGTGTACCGGCGACGGGAAAGTTGATGCGTTCGATGTTCTCGATACTCGCAGCAACCCGCGCCCGTTCTTCGATCCGGCCACGCTTGACACGGCCCATGACTTCAACCGCGACAAGCGTGTCAATGCGATCGATACGCTGATCGCTCGCAATAATCAGACGGTGTCGATTGGTGGGACAGGGTCGACCACGGAGCTGACTCTGCTGGATTTGGCCGTAAGTAAGGCGGCCAAGTCGAATGTTGCCGTGGGTACGAGTAGGGCCATGGAACACCTCTACGATTCCGCTCTGCGACAAGTCCTTGGACGCAGAGCAAAGGATCTGGAGGTTGACTCCGTCAAAGCCGACTGGCTCTACGAGCTCGAGTTAGACGACTCACACCAAGGCCGATCCGACGATCGTACTCGGGTGCAAAGGGCCCTGGAGGAACTGCTGACCCACTGGCCCTAACGGGGGAGTCGCCTCCTGCAGAACGCGCATGTTTCGCACATGCCGGGCGTAACGGGCAAAAAAGTGGCCGCACCAAAACTCGACTAGAAGCGGTGCGGCCCGCATGTCTCGCCCCCGAGCGCTCGTTGGCTTAAAAGTTGTTCTCGGAGGGGAACTGAGACAGCTACCATCATTTTACCCACGATCTGCAAATTCGTCCAGAAAAATCCTACATAATTGGGAATTCGAGACTGTAGGAGGCGACTCCCGTCGCCGATTGGCAGTTTCTCTACTTTTGATCGGCGACGGGAGTCGCCTCCTACAAGGCTGTGATCGGGGCTGCAATTGCCAGACACCCTAGGATAATTCCTTGCGGCCCGAGGAACAAAGCCGTTGTCAGATTTGCAGCCTAGCGGTATGATAAACGTGCTCTTACCCGGGCCATTTCGAACTCATTAGGCGGTTTATTCGCCACGGAGTCGCACTATGGACGCTTTTGTTCTTGCCGCGCTGCTGGTGGCGGCACCCCCGATTCAAGGTGAGACAGACCCTGCTGAGGGCTTGCAAAAAAGCGCCGCCTCGTCGCTGGGCCAGATTTCACCGGGCGGACACTACCGCACCGGACGAGCGCTTCAGCGTGCAGCCCGGGAATCGTTGCGTCGCTGGGCTAAGCCCAAGGCAAATGAGGCGGACATCGCGGCCAGAGAATTCCTTGCCCTGTACGAGCAATTGCAGCAGGACACCCAGTTGGCCCGATCCCAGCGAGAACGGCTCCGACTGAAAATCCGCGGTCGGTTGCTGGCTTTGGCACGGCAGATCGGCCAACGGGCGGATGGCCGGCAAGGTCCGGAGTCGGTTGGCCCGATCGACGGCGTGCTGGCACAAGTCGGTGGCCAGGCGCGGGGAAATGCGGCTCGCGGTCGGCAAGCCAACGACGACTATGGCCCGGAATTGGTCGAGTTGATCCAAGAGACGGTCGCCCCGGGAAGTTGGGACATCAACGGCGGAACGGGTACGATCTACTACTGGCGGCCAGGCCGAGCGATTGTCGTCCGTCAGCGAGGCGACGTCCATGAAGAAATCGGCGGCGTTCTACGGCAGTTGCAACGTGCCGGACAATAGGAAGCATTCTTCGCCAAGCCCCAACGCAATTTGGCAGACCAAAGCGGAAAGCTGAAAGATTCAGAAGACGACGCCACCTGGCGGTGAAACGAGCTGCGGAAGTATTCCGCCGCCAGTCCCAAGCAAGGCGTCCTACGGCAGCTTTCCGTAGCGCGTTCTGAGGTGCTCGACCATTGCCACCGCCATGCCGAGTCGCTGGTCCGCGCGGCTCTTGTCCTTGCCGCTCGGAAGCGTTACGCCCTCGGCCGCCATGAGTTCTTCCAAAGAATGAAAGCCGGCTTGCCATTTCCCGAATATCGACTTCAGCACCAAACAGCGCGGCTGTGCTCTCCCCTGTGTCGCTCCACGGTGCATCACCGCTTCGAGATGCTGCAAGAGTTGGAATGTTCTGTTGTGGTAGACGATCAAAACGTCGCCGCGGCGAAGAAACTGGTTCCACCGGCGACGGAACTCATCCTGACTTGCGGCGGCGTCAAAGTCCGCCGCCGAAAGCCGCATATGCCCAAGTGCAGCGTCGGAAAGCGGTTGTTGCTGCCGTAAACAGCAGGAGAAACGCTCCGCCGTACCCAGGCGTTGCGCGACCCAGCTCACTGGCAACCGGTCGGCCATGTGTTGCCCTGACCCGCCCGGAGTCGCTTCACCATAGGCTACGACCAAATTGTCGGGGTCCTGTAACAAGGCCTTTGGAAGATGGCGAGGTCGGGATTGCCGGTTTTCTTTATACCGCGGCGCCGCATGACCGGTCGAGCGATCCAACTGATCCTCGACCATTTTATTGAAGGCAGACAATAACTGATCCAAACCGACCGTATCCGGCTCCAAGGCTTGCAGAGCCGCCACGGTAGCCTCCAAGGTCGAGAGACTCTGTGCGTTGGGTTCACGTCGAATCCGGTATTGCCCTGGGGAGGAGGGCGTCAACTGGTAGCACGGCAGGTCTCGGAGTTCAGCTACATCGCGAACAATTGTCTTCGCCTGGCCCCACGTACCGTCGATAATCACCAACTGAGTCGGCCGCTCGGCGGCAGGCAGTTCGGTCAACGAGCGCGCATTCGCTTGGGGATACAGAAGGCCGGCGCCGGGGTGGATCGGTAGGTGATGCGCCCCTAGACGTTGATTGTGATCGGCAATCAGATGACAATGTTGCAACGCCTTCTGTACGATCCTTGCCGTATTGAAGGGATGAAATCGCTCGCCGGCGTGCTGCAGAATCAAGACATCCGTGCGATTGTCGATCTGTGGAATCGCCTCGCAAAAGCAAAGAGACATCGGACGAAAGCATTGATAACAGCGCTGCCGCACTTCGTTTTCCTGTTCGTTCGCTCGCGGCGCCTGTTTCGCACACGGCGGCAAGGCCGGTTTGTCAGAATTCTACTGTTGGGGTCACGGCCAGTGCTTCTTTCTAACCGGGTACGACCACTCGGTCAACAGCCCCGCTTGCTGGCGTCTCTGAGAGAAACGACCTTTCAACCACATCGGGACTCAATACCGACTGCCGTAGCTACGTTCGCCAGAACGTGGTCGTAACCCTCGAACACGCCCCACGTTCTGGCCAGCGCAGCTACAAATCCATGAATAATCCGGGCTGAGGGAGAGCTGTCTTGAAGCCGCGTACCTCGCGGATCCTACCTCAAATTGAGGCATTCCTGACTCGAATACTGAACATTCGCACCGCCTGGGCTTTGAATTCGACCTTTGGCACGCCTGCTTTCGGGCACACGCCATCTCCTGATGCAAATTGACGGTAGCCAATCCACCCGATAAAATGGCTGGCTTGCAGTGGAGCAGCCTGAACCACGGTGTTTTAGGGCAACGCTGCAGGGCACTTTTTTAGGAAATGGACAAATGGCTGAAGGTACGATCAAGCGACTCACGGACAAAGGCTTCGGATTCATCGACACAGGTGGCAGCAAGGACCTGTTTTTTCACTCGTCAGACCTCGAAGGGGTGAGCTACGAAGAACTCCAGGAAGGGCAACGAGTGTCGTTCAACGAAGGACGCGGACCGAAAGGACCAAGGGCCGAAAACGTCACGCTAGCCTGACACTGCTGAGAAAAACACTGCTGAGAGAAACATTCGTTTTTCGATTACGGAGAAACAGCTATGGGTGATAAGGGAAGCAAAGATAAGGGCAAAAGAGAACAACAGAAAAAGGCCCAGCTTAGCCAAAAGGAAAAACGGAAACTGAAAAAAGAAAAGAAGAATAAGTAAACACGCCCCTTCAAGTTCCAATGGCAACGTTGTTGCTTGACGAGGACCTGATCCGGACGAGTTGGAACCAACCTTCTGATGCCGCGAGTTCTTGCCGTTTTGCGCAAGTGTGAACTCGTAAGCATTTATTGGCGTATACATTGCCAACGCACCATCGCGAAGCTCGGTTTCTCCGGCGCGTCGGTCTAAAGCGCGCACTGACAATGCCCAGAATCAATACGAGGTGGTGAGTTTGGCGCCTCACAAATCGGCTAACCGGGAGCGTTTCTCTTCCCGGTTTCCACACCACGACCACCGGCGCTAAAACCGACGGCGCATCCTGCTTGCGGCTGGCCTCGCGAAGCCGGGTCTCTTTTCGCCAATCGTAAAATGAACTCTCATATAGCTGCCGGTTCCGGCGAAACGCCCGAACCGACTCGCCGCTTTGTTGCTGGTCGGGAACGACCGCCCGCCTTGCTCATCGACTTCGACATCTGAATTCATCCCAGGGTTGACTTGCTTACGCCCACGGCCGGCCGTTTTTCCGGGTGCCGCACAGCGCCACTTCCATGCCCATCGCCTCGGCCATGGCGGCCTTCGCCAGCAGGGCCTTGTCGGCATCCTGGGCACTGTTGGCGTAGACCACCTGGATGTGGTTGGCCTTGTGCCGGGCCATGAACTGGTCGCGCGACACGCCGTAGGTTACGGCGTGCATGATCGGCCATTGCGAGGTGGTCAATTGCCAGCGGCGGTCGGTCTCTTCCTGCGGTAGATCCACGACCTCGGCACGGCCGAGATCCATCTTCATCTTGCCGTTGTCCACGAAGATTCGCGACCAGACGATCTCACCCGGCTTGGAGATACCCTTGAGCGTGCCGCCGCCAAGGCGGAAGTACATCGCCGGCTGCCGCTCGCTGGAGGCGTCCTTCCAACCCCGGGCGAAATGGGCCGGGGGTACCGAGCCGCTGATCAGGAACACCCACACGTAGTCGTCGATCGTGCCGGACTGGTCCCAATCACCCCAGCGGACATCGTGCAGCGTGTTTTCAACCGGTTGGCCCATCGCCTTGTGGATGCGATAGGTCATGAACCCGTCCAGCCCGGAACACTCGTCGACCTCGTTGAAGTTCAGCACAGGCCGACCCTTGTAGAGCACTCGTTTCCCGTCGCGACTCTTCACTGGCGGTCGATCGGTGTTATTGAGCGTTCCTTCGACCAGATCGGTGGCCGGCAGCAGGTCCTTCAGACCTTGCTGGTACTGAATGCCGATGAACTCGCAGCCGAAATCGTCGGCAATCCGCGTGGCGGCGATGTACATCTTGCACTGGGTCAGAATCTGTGCGTCGGTCAGGTCTTTCTTCTCGTCCGGCCCGGTGACGAAGGTCATGCCGCGTTTCTCCATCCACTGCCGGACGGCCTTCGCCTCGGCGTCGCTGACCTGGGACGTTTCGTAGTACAAGGCCGATTGGCTGAGCCGTTCCTTGTAGACGCCCATCGGGTTGATCAGTTCGTCCTGGATGATGCCGTTGTACATGCCCATGCACCCTTCGTCGAAGATGCCCATGATGGCCTTCTCGTGCCGCAACTGTTCGGCCAGGGCCTTGCCAAGGTGTCGCTCGGCGGCCGGGACCTTGACCTTCTTCAAGGGCGTGACGTGTCGCATAGGGTGTCGGACCGTGCCCTTATCGAGCCACTTGCCGAGATTCTTCAGGAAGGGCCCGTCGGTGAAGTCCTCGCTCCAGAGCGTGGAATACTTCTTGCCGGCCTTGGTCATCGAGGCGTTCAGGTTGAGCATCCCCACCAACCCCGGCCAAGTACCCGACCAGTTGGCCACGGTCAGGATCGGGCCGCGATGGCTCAACAGACCGGAAAGCACATGGTGGGAATACTGCCAGACGGCCTCGGCCACGATCAGCTTGGCGTCCGGATCGATGCCGGCGAAGACGCACATTCCCTCTTTCTGGGAGCCGATGAAGCCGTGCTTTTCCTGGGGTTTGTAGGGATGGGCCCGAACCAGTTCGTAGCCAGCGTCGGCCACAGCCCCGCTCAGGGCGTCTTCCATCTCCTTCTGCATGGCCCAGCAGGCCTCGTTGGCCGACTCACGCAGATCGCCGCTGGCAATCATCAGCACCTGATTCTTCTTCGCTTTGGCAGGCTTGACGATCTTGGGGATGTCATATTTGGCCATGGTCGGATCTCCCATTCCTTTTTCTATGGTATTCAAAGGCCTCTTCAGGCCCAGTCGGGGGTTTGGTTGATCCATCATAGTATCTGCCCAACCGGAAAAAGGGAAGCGGGGTGGAAAATGGGGACTGGCTCCGAGCATCAGTAAATGCTAAACCCGCCGAGAACCTCTCCGGCTCGGTGCCTGTCCCCTTTTTCCACGGCGCCCCAGTGTCGCCGCCCGAAAATGGGGACAGGCACCGTCGGCACCATGAATCACCACTGCAATACCCATTATCGACGGAGCCAGTCCCCGTTTTCGGGCTCCCGCATGATAGTTCGACAACTTTGCAGTATCCCACCCCCTTGACGAATTGCGGCCACAAACCGAGAATCTTAGGTAATCTCAAGTCAACATCGAACGAGCAGGCTACCGCCATGGTTGATACGAACACGGGTCAAAAGGGCCCATCCGACGAACTGGTTGCCAAAACGGTCTGGCCGACGATTGGGGCCTATCCGCTGGGACGGGTCGTGGGCCAACTAGGATCGGTCAGCTTGGGAATCGGCTCCTTCTTCACCCTGGGGAAACTGCTGGCCCTGGCCAGTATCCCTATCGCTCTGGTCGTCTATGCCTGGCAACTGATGCCGATCGTCTGCCGCCGCTACACGCTGACTAGCCATCGAATCCTCATCCTCAACGGCCTCTCGGCCGTGGAAGAGAAGTCGCTGGACCTGGACGGGTTCGACACGATCGATGTCGAACTGCTCCCGGGACAAGACTGGCTACATGCCGGGGATTTGGTCTTCAAGCAGGACGCCAACGAGGTCTTTCGGCTCCCCGGCGTTTCCCGCCCCGAGGTCTTCCGGCAAGTCTGCCTGAAATCCCAGCACGCCCTGCTGTCGGTTCGGCAAGTTCTCGAACAGCAGCCAGCCTGAAGTTTCTTGTAGGAGGCGACTCCTGTCGCCGACCGGACGAAATCGGCGACGGGAGTCGCCTCCTACAAAAGACCGAACAAGCGTCGGGCGTTGGCTGTGGTGACGGCTGCCAGTTCGGTTGGATCTACGCCGCGTAGCTGAGCCAACGCTTCGGCCGTGTGGACGACCAGCGCCGGTTCGTTTCGCTTCTGTTTGCCGCGTAGCGGATGCGGCACTAGATAAGGGCTGTCGGTCTCGATTAGCAGTCGATCTTCCGGCACGAGTTTGGCCGCCTCGCGAAGCGTGACGAACTTCTTGTTCTTGTACGTCACCATGCCGGCAAAGCTGATGTAGAGCCCCAAGCCAAGGCACTCTTCGGCAAAGGCCGCATCGCCGCTGAAAGCGTGCAGCAGGCCCCTAACGGGTGTCTCGCGAAGGGTCGGCAGCAGGTCGGCCTCGGCTTCGCGGCAGTGGATGATTACCGGCAGCTCGTGCTCGACCGCCAGTCGTAAATGTCGACGCAAGTAGTCGCATTGCAGATCGATCGGCGTGAAGTCCCAATAGCGATCCAAGCCCGTCTCGCCGAGGGCTACGACTCGTGGATGGGAGACCATTTCGACAATCTGTTGCCAATCGTCGTCGCCCGCTTCGGCGCAGTTGTTCGGTTGAATGCCGACGGCCGCATAAAGCTCGGGAAACTCCTCGGCCAAGGCCAGCGTCATTCGGCTAGAAGCGGCAGAAACTCCCACGCAGACGATCGCCTCGACGCCGGCTGCTCGAGCCCGAGCGACCACGTCCGGACGGTCGCCGTCAAACTCTTCCTGGTCGAGATGGACGTGCGTGTCGATATAGGAAATGATGAATGACGAATGACGAATGACGAATGACGATGCCAGCCTCTGCTTTCGTCACTCGTGCTTCGTCATTCCCTCCAAGATCTTCTTGTGTTCTTTTGCGTTGTTCATCGCTTCCTCGGCAAGCAGCCGCATCGGGGCCACCTCGGCGAGGTCCGCGGCACAACATTCCATCGCTTCGACGTCGTGGTGTTGGTACTCGATCAGTCGCTCCAGCAGGAAATCGAGCGACAGGTCATTCGCGGCGGCAAACTCGGAAGGGAACCGGCCCGGGCTGGGTCGCCCGCCGTGATGAAGGATCGCGTCAGCCACGCGCGAGGCGAACAGCCGCTGGTCGGTTGTGATCCGCTCGAGCGTCTCGATGAGTTGTTGGTTATCGCGACTGCTGAAGGGCTTGGCCTCTTCGAGATACCTTGGCAGCGAGCGGCGAAGCACGCCCAGCAATCGATTCAGCACGCTGATCAGTTCGAGTTGGTCCATCGGTGTATTCTAGCTCAGAAGAGGAATGCCAAAGCGGCCGACTGGCCCCAGGCGAACAGTCCGCCCCACAAGATACCCAGCACGAGAATCGGCAGCGCCAAGGCCGCACAATACACGCCCGGCAGTGAGGCCAACGGAATCCTCGGGGCGGGCCGATCGTCCGGTTCCGCCTCAATGATCATTACCCGGGCCACGCGCAGGTAGTAGAACAGGCTCAAAAAGGTGTTCACGCCGCCGATTACAAGCAGGCCGAATAACTGGGCGTCCATCAATGCCGCGAACGCCGCGAACTTGCCCACGAACCCGGCCAGCGGCGGCAGGCCCAACAGACTGAACAGCATGATCGAGAGACAAATGGTCATACCGGGCGACTTTCGGACCAAGCCCGCGTAGTCGGCGATCAGTTCACTCTGCATGGCATTTCGCAGGAAGGCGACCGCGGCGAACGCGCCGAGGTTCATAAACATATAGACGGTCAGGTACATGGTCAAGGCGGCCACGGCATATCGGGCGCCTTCCGGATTGCTGCCGGAGAGGGTCACAGCCGCCGCGACGGGCATCATCATGTAGCCGGCGTGTGCGATGGTCGAGTAGGCCAGCAGTCGCTTCATGTTGGTTTGACCATACGCGGCCAGGTTGCCGAACGTGCAGGTGACGGCCGCCAGCAGCCCGATCAGTCCGGCCAGGTAGTGGCGTACCGGTTCCAAGGCCTCCAGCATCGTCGGATCGGGTACGGCCGAAAAGTTCAAGGCCAATCGGGTCAACAAGGCCAAAGCGGCCGCCTTGCTGGCGATCGAGAGGAACGCGGCCACTTCGGCCCTGGCCCCTTCGACCACGTCGGGGGCCCAAAAATGGCAGGGGACGGCCGAGAGCTTAAACGCCAGCCCGACCATCACCATCAGCCCGCCAAGGACCAACACCATGGCCCGATCCGTACCCGCGCCGCTCTGCAGCAACTCGGCCAGTTGGATGGCCATGGTCGGCAAGTGGGCCGAGCCGAGCGTGCCGACCAGCAGGCTGATTCCGTAGAGCATGATGCCGGCGGCGCCTGCTCCGAAGACGGCATATTTCAGTGCGGCCTCGCTGCTTTGGCGACGATGGCGGAGCATACCGGCCAGTATGTACGACGGCACGCTGGCCATCTCGACGCCCAGGAAGACTATCAGCATGTGGTTGGCCGAGACCATCAGGCACATCCCCAAGGTGGCCCCCAGCGCCAGCACGAAGAACTCGGTCGCGTCCTCCCGGTCCGGTGTGCCGGTGATTTGCACCAACACGCTAAACAGCAGCAGGAAGAACAGCAACAGGCTCCGCATGTAGACGGCGAACGAGTCGAACATCAACAGCCCGGTGAAGATGGCCGTCGGCTCGGCGGCCGCCTCGCGACTCGATAGGGCCAGTCCCAAGGCACCCGCGGTGGCCAGCAGCACGACACAGAACGGGCCCGACTTCACTCGCGGCACGATCATCCGCAGCAACAGCAGCACGACGATCGTCGCGCAGAGGACCAACTCCGGCCGGAACGCCCTAAGCGACGTCCCCAGCGTGTCGTCCATCACATATTGAACCAACTCGGAGAAGTTCACGGCTAGTGCTGTTCCTTGGGCGAAGTGTCATCGGGGACGGGTGTCGATTGCAGCGGCGTGCCTAGCGGTGGTTCTACGACCACGGGCGTGTCGGCGTCGGGCCGGATGGTTGTTTCGATCGCCGCCGCTCTGCGCTCGTCCATTTTCGTCCAGGCCGTCAGGTCATCGACCGTGGCGGCGACGGTCGGCGTGGTATAGTCGAGCAGTGCCGAGGGATAGACTCCCAACAGCACGGCAAACACAAGCAGCGGAGCGATGATGGCGATCTCGCGCGAGGTCATCGGCGTCAGCGCGTCGCCGTGCGGGCCTTTGTATTCGGGGCCCAGGTAGACACGTTGGATGGTCCACAGGATGTAGCCGGCTGTGAGGATCACGACCGAGGCGGAGACGATGGCCAGGATCATGCTGAATCGCCACGCGGCCAACACGACGTAGACCTCACCCCAGAACCCGCACAGCCCGGGCAGCCCCATCGCGGCGAAGAAAATGATCATCGATACCCCGCTGAAAACGGGCATCTTGGCGAACAGCCCGCCGAACTGGTTCAGATCGCGGTGGTGGACCCTCTCGTAAACCACGCCGACCAGGAAGAACATGGCGGCCGAGCTGATGCCGTGGGCGATCATTTGGAACATGGCGCCGTTGATACCCATCTTCCAATAGTCGGCCAGATATTCGTTACCCGCCGTGGCGCTCCAGATGCCGATCCCCAACAGCACGTAGCCCATGTGGCTCACCGAACTGTAAGCGACCAGCCGTTTGAAGTCGGTTTGGGCCATGGCGGCGAAGGCCCCGTAGACCATGCTCACCACGCCCACCAGGCAGACCATCCAGGCCAGATCGAATCCTCCGTCAGGACAGATCGGATAGCAAATTCGCAACACGCCGTACCCGCCCATCTTCAGAAGCACGCCGGCTAGGATCATCGAAATGGGCGTCGGAGCCTCGACATGGGCGTCGGGTAACCAGGTATGGACCGGCACGGCCGGCAGCTTGATCACGAACCCGATAAACAGCAGTAGGAACGCCCACCAGGTGAACGGTTTCTCCAGAAACTCGTTCTCGGCCAAGGGCGAGTTTTCCAACTGGCCCATCGCCGCCAGGGCCATGATGTTGAACGTATGGACCTTCGGCCGCTGTGCCTCGGGCACCAAGAGGGCCTCTTGCACTTGGGTCAATTGATCTTCGTGAACGCTGCAGGCGGCCAGTTGTTGTTGGTCGAGCCGGGTCAGGTCGCTGCTGTAGTAGAGCATCAGCAGGGCGATCAGCATCAGCACGCTTCCGACGAGCGTGAAGAGGAAGAACTTGATGGCCGCATATTCGCGACGCGGTCCGCCCCAGACGCCGATCAGGAAATACATCGGCAGCAGCATGACTTCCCAGAAGACGTAGAACAGGAAGAAGTCCAACGACATGAACACGCCCAACATGCCCGTCTCTAGCAGGAGAAACAGGGCGCAATAGGCTTTGATGTGTTTGTTGATCGGCCAGCTTGCCCACATCGAGAGCATGGCGATAAACGAGGTCAAAACGACCAACGGGAAGCTGATGCCGTCGACGCCCATCATGTAGTAGATGTTGAACGAGGGGATCCAATTCAGCGCGAACGTGTGCTGCATTTCAGCCACGCCGAGAGTGAAGTGGACCGACGTATCCTCGCTACCTGCCGGCATGGCCATCCAGACAGTCAGCAGGAAGACGGCCACGGTGGTAAACAGCGAGAACAGCTTGACCAGGTCGTCCCGCCCCTTGGGCAAGAAGCAGACGATCAGCGCGGCGGCCGCCGGCAGGAAAACAATCAGGCTCAACACCACAATCGGATTGGATAAAAACTCAAACATGGTTCCCAGCTTTTGGTTTGTTTCTTATGTAGGGTGGGTCGAGGCACGATGACCCACGCGAATGTTCTTTCATGTTCTCCGACGCGTGGGTCTTCGTGCCTTGACCCACCCTACATTCCAGCGGTCGCGTAACTCCAATACAAACTAACCAGTACAAACAGCGCCACGGTTCCGATGGCCATCAGCATCACATATTGCCGCAGGTTGCCGGTCTGCACCGTGCGTAGCTTCAGCCCGATGGCATACGTCCATCGGGCCGTCAGGTTGATCAACCCGTCGACGAACAGCCGGTCGATCCAATCGTCCAGTCGGGCGACGACCACGGTGGCTCGGGCCGCATTGTCGGCCAGCCAATCGATCCCCTTGCGGTCTATTGCGCTAACCCAGCCAGCGATCAGATGCGTTGGGCGAACGAAAATCAGTTGATATAATTCGTCGAACCACCACTTGTTCAGCAAGAACCGGTGGATCGGGGCGAACTGCCGTCGGGCGTCTTCCGGATTGAGCACCTTGATGCCGTAGAACAGCGTAGCCAACCCGAACCCGGCAAACGCCATCCCGAAAGCCCAGAGCCCGGCCGGTACTTGGATGTTGTAATAGTTTTCTTCGGCGTGCGTTGCGTGTTCCGACGGATGCGTCACCCAGCCGACCGAAGCTTGGTGATCCGTACCCTGGGGCCGAGCCTGCTCCAAGAGCGGTTCCAGCCCGATGCCTGTGGTCGGTAAGTTCCAACCGATCGTCGCGGCGAAGAACGCCAGGATGACCAGCGGCACATACATTAACTTGGGCGATTCGTGGGCGTGTTCGAACACATGGGCATCGCGCGGCTGGCCGATGAACGTCATGTACCACATGCGGAACATGTAGCAGGCCGTGATGGCAGCGCCCATTACGGCCGCGTAGAAGAAGATCCAGCCGTGCAACGGATTGGTTTGATGGAACGCCAAGGCCTGGGCGATGATGTAGTCTTTCGAGTAGTAACCGCTTAAGCCCACCACCAGCGGAATTCCGGCCCCGGAGATGGCCAGGCAGCCGACGAGCATGGTCCCGGCCGTCCACGGCATTTTCTTCAGCAGCCCGCCCATCTGCGGCATCTCGTTGGTGTGACATGCATGGATCACCGAGCCTGAGCAGAGGAACAGCAGTGCCTTGAAGAAGGCATGGGTAAACAGGTGGAACAGCCCGGCGACCCAACCGCCCAGCCCCAAGGCCAGCATCATGTAGCCGAGTTGGCTGACAGTCGAATAGGCCAAAACACGTTTGATGTCGGTGGCCGTGATCGCGACCGTGGCAGCCATAAACAGCGTGATGCACCCGATACAGGCGATCACAAATAGCACCTCCGGCGTGAAGACCGGATAGAACCTTCCGGTCAGGTAGACCCCGGCGGCCACCATCGTGGCGGCATGGATCAACGCACTGACGGGCGTGGGGCCTTCCATTGCGTCGGGTAACCAGACATGCAGCGGGAACTGGGCACTCTTGCCCACGCACCCGCAGAAGATCCCCAAACCGGCCACGAACAACAGCCCGTAGCCGTAGCCCTCTTCCCGCCAAGTATCGATTTGCTGGTCGGTCACGTCCGATCCACTGAGCACGATCGGCTCGACTTGGTCGTGGGCGGCCAGTTTGACCATGCCGTCGGGCACGGTCAGTTCGTGATGCTCGCCGGGTCGGACTTCCTGGAAGATGTCGACGAACGAAAATGTCCCCAGCCCGGCCCACAGGGCCATCAGGCCGATAATCATGCCGAAGTCGCCCACGCGGTTGACGATAAAGGCCTTGTTGGCCGCGTTCGAGGCCGACTTTCGCTCGCGATAGAATCCGATCAGCAGGTAGGAACAGATGCCGACCAGTTCCCAGAAGACAAACACCATGGCGATGTTGCCGGCGATAACCAGCCCCAACATACTGAAACAGAACAGTGAGAGATACTGGAAGAAACCGTAATATCGGCCCGAGCGGGTGAACTTCTGGCCGTTGGTAAGCGTCGATAACGCAACGACTACATGACCGGCCTGAGC
>CAYYOX010000035.1:17980-20455 GCA_964473065.1 uncultured Planctomycetaceae bacterium
GTTCGGCGGTTACACCAACGGGTCGGTCACGTCGTCGAGTTCCTCGTGCATGTAGCCGGCCGAGTAAACGTGGATGCACGAGGCAATCAGCGTGACCATCGAGAACATGGCCACGGTCAAGGAGTCGATGTAATAGCCGAGCGTAATTTCCAGCGAGCCGAACGTACCGAAGGAGTACCAGTTGCCGCTGACCGGTGCGATGTGGCCATGCCCGCCGGCGCCCAGCGGATGGTGCGAGAGCCAGCCGACCAGGGCGAACATCGAGAGCACGAAGGAGGTAATGATCGCTCCGGTGGCCAAGTACCCGGCGCAGTGGCCCGCTTTGCCCATCTTCGGGCCGAAAAACAGGATAGCGGCGAACGAGGCCAGCGGCGCCAGCCAAGCGACCAACAGCAATATCGGCAGTGTATCGTTTAGGAAATCCATTAGCCTCTTAACTCGTCGGCCCGATCGATATCGATCGTGGCGTGGCTATTGTAGTAACATAGGGCGATGGCCAGGGCGACGGCCGCCTCCGCAGCGGCCAGCACGATCACGAACAGGGCTATCAGTTGCCCGTCGAGCCCGATCGCCATGGCCGAATCGGTCCGCAGGAACGAACTGCCGAAGGCCACGAAATTCAAATTCGCTCCGTTTAACACCAACTCGATCCCCATCAGCACGCCCACGGCGTTCCGTTTGGTCATCATGCAGACCACGCCACAGACGAACAGCACAGCGCCGACCACCAAGTAATGCGAAACGCCAACAGGTTGAGTGAGTAGGTTCACGGTAGTGGATAGTGGTTAGTGGTTAGTGGTTAGTGGATAGTAGTTAGTGGATAGTTTTAGTCGTTTAGCGGCGGGGCTTGCCCCGCGTTCTTTTTGTCTGGCCGATTCACCCCCCGCTTCTTCGCCCGGGCGAGAAACGCGGCCCCGATCAGCACAACCAACAGATGCACCGAAACGATCTCGAACGGCAGCAAATACCCGGACATCCCCTCGCGAAGCGTTTCATCGTCCTGCTCGAGCCGATCGACTCGCACGCCGAGCAGCCCTAGCCCCAAGGGATCGGCCGTCGCAGCGATCGCGGGCGTGGTTTTCGTTTTCGGCCCAGTCCAATCGTCCACGCTCAGGGCGGTCTGGATCAGTACAGCCAATAGGGCCCCGCCAACGATCGTGGCCATGATCCATTGCCCGCCGCCTGTTTGCATCGAGACGTTTGGATCGCGAGTGGTCAACATCACGCCGAATACCAGCAGGACCATGGTCCCGCCGACGTAGACCATCAGTTGCATGGCTCCGACGAAATCGGCGCCGGCAAGAAAAAACAGCCCGGCCACGGCCCCCAGCGAGACGACCAAATAACAGGCCATTCGCACGATATTGCCCGAGACGACCACCGCCACGGCAAAACAGCCGGCCAACAGACCGAAAAGCAGGAAGAAAACGCTATGCCAGTTGATCGGGTCCATGCTTATCGCTCCCCCGAGTGGTTGAAGTTCTGGACAACCGACTCATCGACCGGTGTTTCCGTCGCGGTGGTTGAGGGCTCCGGATATCCGCGGAAGATCACCCCGCCCGGGAAGGCGTAGGTCCACAGCATGGCGCCCACGAACATGGCCGACGCCAATGGGACGCAGTATTTCAAGCAGGTGGTCATCACCTGATCGATCCGCAGCCGCGGCAGCGTCCACCGCAGCCACATCATGAATATCATCCCGAGCGTACACTTGGCCAGGAAGTTGCACAGTCCCAGTAGGTTGCCCAAGTAGCCGGCCAAGACGCCCGTCTCGGGAGTCAAATGCAGCAATTCGGCTATCGGGACCGGCCCGTGCCATCCGCCCAGGAACAGAATGGCGCCGAGTCCGCTCAGGGCGAACATCGAGGCGTATTCCGCCATGAAGAAGATGCTCCAGCGGAACCCCGAGTATTCGGTAAGGAATCCGGCCACCAGTTCACTCTCGGCCTCGGGCAGATCGAACGGCGCGCGGTTCGTACCGGCCATGATACAGAGCAGGTAGACCCAAAAGGTGACGAAAGTGAACGGGTCGTGGAACAGATACCAACTGGGAAACGCCCAGCCGGCCTGACCATTGGCCACCTCGATCAGGTCCATCGATCCGGCGATCATGACGGGGATGACGACGCATATTCCCAGGGGGATTTCGTAGCTGACCACCTGGGCCGCCTCGCGCATGGCCCCGTAAAGCGACCACTTCGAGCCCGACGCATAACCGCCGAGGACGACCCCGAGAATCTCCAACCCACCCACAGCGAGGATGAAAAACGCAGCCACATCCAGGCGCAAGGCCACCCAGCCGTCGGCAAACGGCAGTGCCAGGAACATGCAAAACGCGGCGCAGAAACTGATATACGGAGCAATCAGGAACAGCGCCCGATCGGCCTGTCCGGGGACCAGATCTTCCTTGCACAGCAGTTTCAGCCCGTCGGCCGGCGATTGGAGCCAACCGAACCGCCCGCCGGTCCGCGTGGG
>CAYYOX010000036.1:0-504 GCA_964473065.1 uncultured Planctomycetaceae bacterium
GGCCGATGGTTCTCGAATTCCAGCGTGCAGATCGAATGAGTAATCTTCTCAAGCGAATCCGACTGGCCGTGCGTAAAGTCGTACATCGGATAAATGCACCACGTGTCGCCCGTGCGATGGTGTGTTGCGCGCAGGATCCGGTACATCACCGGGTCGCGCATATTCACATTGGGCGAGGCCATGTCGATCTTGGCCCGCACGACGCGTGCGCCGTCGGGGAACTCGCCCGCCCGCATGCGACGAAACAGGTCAAGGCTCTCATCGATCGACCGATCGCGATGGGGGCTGTTTCGGCCCGGCGCGGTCAGGGTGCCGCGATATTCTCGCACCTCGTCGGGTGTCAGGTCGCAGACGTAGGCCTTGCCGGCCTGGATCAACTGCTCGGCATATTCGTAGAGTTGCTCGAAGTAGTCGGAGGCGAAGAAGAGCCGATCGCCCCAGTCGAACCCCAGCCAGCGGACGTCCTCCTGGATCGAGTCGATATACTCCTGCTCCTCCTTGATG
>CAYYOX010000036.1:514-20437 GCA_964473065.1 uncultured Planctomycetaceae bacterium
CGGAACGACTTGGCGTGCCCGATGTGCAGGTAGCCGTTCGGTTCCGGCGGAACCCGCGTATGGACCCGGCCGTCGTATTTGCCCGTCTTGAGGTCCTCTTCGATGATGTTTTCGACGAAGTTCAGCGAGCGGGCGGGGGCGGCCGAGTCGTCGTTCTTGTCTTGACGCTGGGGATCGGGGTTCAATTTTGCCATGGTTCCGTCTGTTTCGGGCGATTACATAGTAGCCAAACGAATTACCATAGTACAATCGGCCGTCGGCTGCAAGATTCATCAGATAATAGGCGGCGTGCCGCACGAACTGATCCCCCTGACAGGCCGGGCTTTTTTCCGATATACTCGATGCCCACGCGTCCCGTTCATCAATCCTCAACCCGAAATCTGCATCCCCATGGTTCGCACACGATTTGCCCCCAGCCCGACCGGGTATTTGCACATTGGCGGTGTTCGTACTGCCCTGTTTTGCTGGCTTTTTGCCCGAAAACATGGCGGACAGTTCATCCTCCGCATCGACGACACCGACCAGCAACGGAACGTCGACGAGGCCTTGCGGCCGATTCTCGACGGGCTTCGCTGGCTGGGGATCGATTGGGACGAGGGGCCGGATGTCGGCGGGCCGCTGGGGCCCTATTACCAGTCGCAGCGAGCCGATCGGTATCAGGCGGCGGCCGAAAAACTGCTCGAAGGCGGGTTTGCCTACCGCGATTACGCCACGACCGAGGAGGTCCAGGCCGAACGGGAAGCGGCCGAGCAGGAGAAACGGCTGTTCACCTACAGCCGCCGCTTCATGGCCGAGACGCCCGAGGATCAGGCCCGATTCGAGGCCGAGGGACGCCAGGCGGTCGTGCGACTGAAGATGCCGCGGGAAGGGAAGTTGGTGATCAAGGATCTGGTGCGTGGCGAAGTCGAGTTCGACTGGGCTCAGGAACAGGACCACGTCATCCAACGGGCCGACGGCTCGTGCCTGTATCATCTGGCCAGCGTGGTCGACGACCATGATTTGGAAATCACGCACGTCATCCGGGCCGAGGAGCATCTTTCCAATACGCCGCGACAGATTTTCATTGCCCAGTCGCTGGGCTACGAGTTGCCGCAATACGCCCATCTGCCGTACGTCGCCGAGCCGGGTAGCCGAAACAAACTCAGCAAGCGGAAGCTCGACAAGTATCTGAAGAACCGCGACTTCGCCAAGTTGCTTCAGCACGGGCAAGGGATCGCCGAAGCGATCGGCCTGGAGACTTCGCCCGAGACGTTCAACCCGGTGATTGTCGATTTCTACGAGCAGGTCGGCTATCTGCCCGAGGCTATCATCAACTATCTGGCCCTGCTGGGTTGGGCGTTGGACGATCGGACCGAGCACTTTTCCCGCGAAGACCTGATCGAGCACTTCACCTTGGAACGGGTGAACAAGGCGCCGGCCAGTTTCGATTGCCAGAAGCTCTCGGCCTTCGAGGACCGTCATTTCCAACTGCTCTCGACCGAGCAAAAGGTGGCCCAAGCGGCTCCATTCTTGCAACAAGCCGGTCTGATCGAGTCGTCCGAGAACGAAGCGGTCCGTGAGATATTGGCCAAGATCTTCGAGATCTCGGGCGATCGGGTTAAGGTGGGCGGCGATATCCTGGCCTATGCCGACTTCTTCTTCCGCCCGGACGACCAGTTGCCCTACGACGAGAAGGCGTTCGAGAAACGACTCCGCAAACCGGCCGATGCGGTCGAACTGTTGCAGAAGTTCAGACAAGAACTGGCCCAGGTCGAGTCGTTCGACGCCGAATCGCTCGACCGGCTGATGCACGAATTCGTCGAGGCCCAAGGGATCAAGATCGGGCAGATTATCCACGCCGTCCGGGTCGCCGCGACCGGCAAGGCGATCGGGCCCGGGCTGTTCGACTGCCTGGCTATCCTGGGGCGCGACGCCACCTTGGCACGAATCGATCGCACGTTGCAACGACTCGTGTGAGGTGGGCCACATGGTCGCTGAAGCGACCAGCCCCTGAAGCTCTGGCGTTTCGCACGAGGTTGGACTGGCGGGCCCCTAGCGACACGAGTTGCCGTAACGGTAGGGCGGGCTGTTGAAGTTGGACCGTGGGTGGGAGTAATAGCGGTATCGGGAATGGGTCGCCTGGATCCGTAGGACGGCATCCAGGTGCGAGTTCGACCGGTAACGATACCCGCCCCCGTACCCGTGTCCGTAATACCCGCCATGCCCGTAGCCGCCACCATAACCGTAGCCGCCGTATCCTCGAGAGTGCCCCGGCGCGGCCAATGCGGTTGAGCTTACCAGTGTGACGATTACCACGACCGCCAGTGTGCAAAGTGCCCTTTTCATGATCGACTCCTTTTTCGATGTGGGGGAGGGTCTGTCGCCAACTCGTACAACGGATTGGCACGATGCGTGGCAGTTAGTGCATTTTTCGGGCCAAACCATCCCGCAATAAGCCGTAAAGACATGGCACGCAAGGAGTTGGGCAGTTCCACGGAGAAATGCAATCGCACGGAGCCGCCCAATGCGCCATCATAGTGACTGCGCCATGTCGCGTATCGGAGACTATCCGGCCGCTACGCCGCGTTCAAAGGCGTCTTGGTCGCGCTGGTACAGGGCGAACACCGACTCGAACGTCTCGCTGGAGATCTTCCAGACGGGGTTTTCGTCGCTGTGGGCATTGCTGTGGGTGGTGAAGACGCGGTAGATGAACTTGAACAGGTGACGCGGAACTCGCAACGCCGCGAACGCATCCATCAGCCGACGCGAATCGACGGAGTCGTCGAACAGGTCGCTGATCGAAACCGACTGGCCATCTTCGGCGCAGGCGGCGATCCGTGCATTGGCCAGGTCGTATAACGATTGGCCCGTCCAATCGAGCGAGCGGACCATGTTCTGCTTATCGAGTCGGGCGCGTTGGTGGAAGTCGTGATCTTCCCGATCGATCAACCGCTCCAGTTCCAACGGCAAGAGGAGTTTCAACCCCAGGCCGGGGTGTTTTAGGAACTTGTTGTCCAGCATGGGCCAGAGCAGGGCCTGCATCAACTCGGTCGAACCGTTGATCAAGTAGGGTTCGTCGAGCCGGTCGACCAGCACCAGGATCCCGTTCGCTTGAAGTGATCGCAGCACGCCTTGCAGTTTGCCGAGTAATTCGTACCGATCTTCGGTTCGCTGCTGAGCAGGTAGCGGCTGGCCGACGATCTGTCCGCCGGGGAACCTTTGCAGGATCCGTCGCAACATGTGCGTATTGTGGTTGAGCACCCGCGTATTGCGAACGATGCATCGCGCCTTCCAGTACCACTTCCCACAGCGAAAGAGCCGCGGGAGCCATCCGGCCAGCACAATCAAGTAGGGCCAAACCGTGGTCAACCAGGGCCATTTCGCAAACCACGCGATTGCCGCAAAGACGGCCACGGTGACCAGCAGCCCCAGGCCCCAATCCCACAACGAGCGCCAGGTCCTGAAGCCCAGTTTGCGTCGCAGGCGTTTCCAACGATCCGCCGAGTTCTCCGCGGACGACTGGTCATAGCAGGCGGCCAACAGGAGAACGTCGCGGACTTGAAGCCGGTCGAGCGCGTCGATATTCGGCGCCTCGTCGCGGGCGGCCGGGTGACGGGCCTGCTTGACTTCGAGAATCCGATCGACCAATTGCGTCACGCCCAGCGAGAGTATCGCGTCCATGTGGTCCCATAGCCGCCACTGTTCGAGCACCCGCTCCGGTCGGCGACGGCGGCCCGAGAAGCGTTCGCGAAATCGGTCTAAGAAAGGATTGAAGTCATCGTACTGAATCACAAAAACCTGGCCCTCGGGATGGTCGGCGTTGTGATCGGTCAGATGCCGGGCGATCTGCAGCCGGATGGCCGTCTTGCCCGACCCTTTCTCCCCAAAGACCACAGCCGTGGCCGGTTCGCTCGGATCGCCGTAGATCTTGTCCCAACTGGGATGGTACGTGCTGTGGATGCAGGCGCCCTTGAACACTTGATCTGTCTGGGCGTCCTCGTCGGCAAACGGGTTCGCCGTGATCCCGTGGTGTTGGAGAAACTCTTGGATTTTCATGAGCAAACCTTATGGAAAAACGTTAAAGGAACCGTAGGCGAAAAGCGGACGATCGCGTCGGTCCATACGGGCGACGAGAGGGCGCCGCCACCGGATGTCCGGGCGGCCGGGTCGTCCATCAACACCCAAACGAAGACGATCGAGAGTACAATCACCACGATAACCAGCCCAATGATCAGCATGGCCTGGGAATAGTTCGATTTACGGCGCGGCCGCCTGCGCCCTCGACGCATGGTCGCCGCGACCGAGCCGGAGGTTTGGATCGCGCTGCCGGGCGTGCTGCTTTGGGTTTCGCGGAATTGCAGAAACACATCGGCGGCCGGCTCCCAATCGCGCCAGCCCTCGCGCCATACGAGCGAATCGACGGCCACTCGACCTTCGTCGATCCACTCTCGCATCACCTCGCCGGTTGCCGGCCCGAACTGGCCGCCCGACGCGGGACGCACGTACCAGACCACGTTGCCGGCCTCGGCCAACGGGTCGGCCGACGCGGGCGCGGAAGTTTCAACTTCCATCGGCGGAGGCTCGAGCGCCATAGCCGTCGGCTCAGACGTCACAGCCAGCGGTTGTGGCGAAATGTCCTCTTCAGCGGGCGCCGCAATTGGGCCGGGTTGAAATGGGGGAAGCGGCACTTCGGCCGGCGTCCCGGGCGAGACGCCGACAGGTTGCTCGACCGCCGGCTCGGCGACCGGTTCCGCATCGCTATCTTCCTGCTTGGAGCTGGGGCGAGTGCTCTCGGTCGGAATCTGGATCTTCACCCCACAATGGGGGCATATCCCGCGCAAGCCGGCCTGGAACCGCTTGACGTTGAGCTTGTGTCCATTGGGACAATAGAACCTAATTCCCATACTCACACCAACTTACGTACAGTGACACCAACTCGGGTACACAGTGTCTCGGCCCTGAGGATCACGCGAGCGGCCGAATTCCACCTACCCCATTATACCTTTCGCCGCAAAAGCCGGGAAGTTGGCTATTTGGTTTCCCGGGGTAGTGGATAGTGGTTGGTGGTTAGTGTGCCACTTTAACTCGGTGTCCACGAGCCATGGGGAAGGTCACACGGTCGCTTAAGGGCGGTCGTGTTTCCGCAAGGACTGGCGCACAGTGTTCCCAGAGCGCCCCCCAAGCGAAGTGCCGTCAAGCAAAGTGCCCATTATGCACCGCAACCGATCACCGAACTAGTCGTTTGCTCGTCGAAAAATCGAGAAAAACCGCGACGCGAACTACGACTATCAGGCGACGCCTTGTGGCTAAAGCCAATTCGCCACATTCAAAAACCTCAAACAGAGCAATGGCTTCCACACAGCCCAAACGGCTTCGCTCCCAAGCGGACGGGCTAGCACACCGCATGGAAATGCGTTACCATGCGGTTGTTGCAATTCTTGATGAATGAGGAGAATGAAAATGCTATATCGAACGGGTTTCCACTGGTACATTGCCGTTTTGGCGGGAATGTGCCTGGTGTGCGTCGGATGTTCTCGGCAGGTCGACAACACGCTGGCCATCGAGGAAATGAAGGCGTTCTTGGGCGATAAGGCCGAGGCGATACTGGCCGAAGGCAGCACCGTGATTATGCCGTTCGAGGTCGACGAGACGGGCGAAATTCTACCGCTCGAGGGCTTGGGGCCCAACGGCGAAGAGCCGGTCGACGTGGGCAGCTTGGAGGGCCTGTTGACCGAGGAGGATGGCGAGAAGCTCAGACGCGGCAAGTTCACCGCCGCCCTTTGTTTCCACTACATGGCCGCCGATTGGTCGCAACTGCAAATGCAGGGCTGCAAGGCCGTGTTGCAAAAGTACGGCGTCAAGGTAGTGGCCGTAACCGACGCGGAACTGAAGACCGAGAAACAGATATCCGACTACGAAACGGTCATCCAAATGAAGCCCGACCTGCTGATCACTCTGCCCATGGATCGCGACGCTACGGCCTCCGTGCTGCGAAAGGCGGTCGAGGCCGGAATCGTGATTTCGCTGATGGACACCGTGCCCACCGGCTTCACACATCCGGACGACTACGCGGGCATGGTCAGCGCGGATAATTACGCCAACGGGCGCGTGGCCGCCGAGATCTTGGCCGAACACCTTGGCGGCAAGGGTAAGGTCGCCATCTTCGACAACAAGCATTCGATGTTTCATACGGACGCGCGTTCCAAGGCCGCCCGCGACACTTTTGCCAAGTATCCCGGGATCGAGATCGTCGCTCAGGAGAAGACCGGGAGTGCGGAAGAAGCGGCCGCCAAGACCGAAAGCCTGCTGGTCGCCCATCCCGACCTGGACGGGCTTTGGACAATCTGGGACGGGCCCGGTATGGCCGCCGCGGCCGTCATCGAGAACCTCGGTCGCAAGACGGTCGTCACGACCGTGGATCTCAGCCATGACTCGGCCTACTCGATCGCCACCGGCGGCGCGTTGATCGGCACCGGCAGCCAACACCCGTACGACCAGGGTATCGCCGAAGCGATGATCGGCTTGGCCGCGTTGTTGAAGAAGCCCACCCCGGCCTACGTCAACGTGCCGGGCGAAAGGGTCACCCGCGCCTCGATGAAACGTTCCTGGTACCGCGCCTTCCGAAGCCCCATGCCGCCCGAAATCCGGGCCGCGTTGGAGAAATAGTTTCGTAGGGTGGGTCGAGGAACGAAGACCCACGCGGTAGAATGACAAAGCACGAATGACGAATGACGAATGACGAAGACGTATTTCGTCATTTGGATTTTCCCGCGTGGGTCTTCGTGCCTCGACCCACCCTACGCAATTGGAGTTGTGAAGTTGTCGAACGGTAGTGAGAAATTGGTCGAGATGCAGCATGTCAGCAAGTCCTTCTCGGGCGTGCAGGCCTTGCATGATGTGTCGTTCAATCTGCTTCCCGGCGAAGTGCACGGACTGGTCGGTGAAAACGGGGCGGGCAAGTCGACGTTGGTGAAGATCCTCGCCGGCATCGAGAAACCCGACACGGCGACTATCACGATCGACGGCCGAGCCGTGACCATCCGCAACGCCCATCACGCCCGAGAGCTGGGCGTCGCGGCCATCTTTCAGGAGCTTAGCCAAGTCCCCACGCTGAGTGTGGCGGAAAACGTCTTCTTGAGCCAGGAGATCGTCAAGTCGGGGTTGTTTCTCGATCGGGCCGCCATGGTCCGCAAGACGCAGCAGATCATGGACCGCTACGCGATCGACCTGGACCCGACCGCCACGCTCTGTGACCTTTCGGTCGGCCAGTGCCAGTTGGCCGAGATCCTCAAGGCGATTTCCATCGACGCACGAATCCTCATCATGGACGAACCGACCGCCTCACTGACCGAGGGTGAGGCACGAGTCGTCTTCCAGGTGATCGAGGATTACAAGAAGACGGGCGCAGGGATCATCTACGTCTCGCATCGCATGGACGAAGTGTTCACGCAGACCGATCGCGTTACCGTGCTTCGCGACGGGCGGCTGGTCCATTGCGGTCGGACCGAGGAGCTTGACTTGCAACAGACCGTCCGGCACATGGTCGGTCGGGAAGTCGAAATCTACCAGTCGACGCGCAAGACACCCGACGCGGCCGCCGCCTTGAAGCCGAGCATGGAAGTCCGCCGCCTCTGTAGCCAGGGGCAGTTCGACGACGTGTCGTTCGAGCTGCGCGAAGGCGAGATCCTGGGTATCGCCGGGCTGGTCGGCAGCGGGCGTTCAGAACTCGCGGAAGCCATCTTCGGGATCACGCGGCCCGATTCGGGGGAAATCGCGATCGACGGGCAAACCGTTTCCATCAACTCGGTTCACGACGCCTTGGACCATGGCATCGCGCTGGTGCCCGAGGATCGCCACCGCAAGGGACTGGTGCTCGATCATACCTTGGCCCAAAACATGATCCTGCCCGTGTTGGACGACTTTTGCCGGATGAAACTGATCGACTACCGCCGAGCGAGTCGATTCGTCGACGAGAACATCGGCCGGCTGGACATCAAGCCGGGCGACCCGCGACAGATCGTCAATTGCCTAAGCGGCGGCAATCAACAGAAGGTGGTGATTGCCAAGTGGCTGGCCACCCGTCCGAAAATCCTCATTGCCGACGAGCCGACCGCCGGCGTGGACGTCCATGCCAAGTCGGAGATCCACCGCCTGCTTCGCGAACTGACCGAGTCGGGCGTGTCGATCATTCTGATCTCGTCCGAGATGCCCGAGCTGCTCGCCCACAGCGATCGGGTGATGGTCATGAGCCAGGGCCGCGTGCTGGGGATCTTTGATGAAATCCAGCAGGAGCAGATTATGTCGTTGATTATGCAGGATATGATGAAGTCGAAACAAACGCTGCAAGAAGAGGTCGGATAATGGCAAAAGACGGACAAAAGCGTACCCCGTTGTGGCGGACTTGGTTCATCTTCCTGTTCCTGATCGGTCTGGTCGGCCTGTTCGCGGTGATCGACATGCTGGTCTCCGAGACGCCCGGCTTTCTGTCGCCGGAGAACTTCTACATCATCGGTCGGCAAACGGCCATGGTGTCGCTGGTCGCCTTTGGGATGACCTTCGTGATCACCGCCGCACAGATCGATCTCTCGGTCGGGTCGATCGTTGCGCTGGTCGGCATGGTCTCCTCGCTGGCCCTTTCACGCTGGGGCCTGGATATCTTCACGGCCTCGGCCTTAGGGCTAATGACCGGCGCCCTGGTCGGCCTGATCAACGGGCTGCTGACCACCAAGCTCGAAATCCCCAGCTTCCTGGTCACCCTGGCCATGATGGGGATCATCCGCGGCATTGCGCAGACCATCACCGGCACGCAGTCGGTCGTCGTCTACAACGACTCTTTCAAAACGATGTGGGGGGCCGGCGATATCTTCGGCGTGCCCGTCTCCGTGCTCTGGGTGGTCGCGATCCTGGCCATCTCGGCCGTGCTCTACGGGTACATGAAGTTCGGCAACCACGTCAAGGCGGTCGGCGGCAACCTCACGGCCGCCCGCTTCTCGGGCATCAACACCGATCGAATCATCATCGGCACGCTGGTCCTCTCCGGCCTGTTTTCGGCCATGGCCGGATTGCTAATGACGGCACGCCTAGGAGCAGGCAAACCGGACGTCGGCGCCGGCATGGAACTCGACGCGATCGCCGCGGTGATCCTCGGCGGCACCAGCCTCTTCGGCGGCCGCGGCAGCATCGTAAAGACCCTGATCGGCGCCCTGATCATGGGCGTAATCTCCAACGGAATGATCATCGCGGCCAAAGCCTTACCGCCCGAGTTGCAATCCAGCAGCGCCTACATTCAAATGATAATAAAAGGCCTAGTAATCCTAGCCGCCGCCAGTATGTCGAGGAAACGTTGACCAAAAAGGGCGAAAAACAAAAGGGGGCAGGCTACTTTTTCAAGAAGTAGCCTGGCAGCCTTTCTCGCTTCTTCCTTTTCAACCTATACTCGACCACGGTAATACCGCCAAACAAGAATGCCAACAAGAAGAGCGATCCCTATGACGTTGCCCGCAATCAGGTACCAACGCCATGGCGCAGCCTTTTCGGGGGGGCCCGTGGCTACATCTGCCACCTCAGTTCTTGTCCGCTGCAGAAGCTTCTCGGCAACCTCAATTGATGTTCTGGTAGGCTTGTCCAGTCCAAACTGTGAGTTGGGATGAACGCCGTCGTTCACAAGTATCCCTGCGGGGAGCCCGATGGCAAAATCTCCATCCGAGAGGCGCGGATCAGCATTGAACTCATACACTTGGAATATCTCCGTCCAATACGGTCCTTCCCTTTTGCCGGGGGCTGCAACAACAACTGCCAACTCCGGGAGCCATCGCTGTTTCGAGCAACTGCGAATCTTCAGGATACGCGCTTCTCTTGCAGGTGTGCCGTCGGGTCTTTCCACCATTGTGACCAGAGGCAAGTATCCACGTTCAGTATCCAATTCGTACACGAAAGTAAAGCCAGAGCTAGTGCCACATCGTATAGTCAAGAGTTCTTGCCCGACGGACCCTTTCGTATCGAGAATAGTGCAGGAGCCTGGAGATGCTTCGATCAAATCCAGAATAGTTGCCCCCGGACTTGCCTTTTCATTTGATCCCATGATCCCCATATCGAACGGCGTTAGCGATATTCCCTGCGTCTCCACATCCGAAACTGTTGCGACCTTCATAAGTGGCGAGAAACCCAAGTACACTTTGCCTTCTTCACGAAGTTGCAACTGACCGCTCATTGGCATCGCAACAGTAGAAGCGCCTTCGCCGATTCTTGCGTCCTGTATCTTTCGGATATCCTGGCGTATCGATTCAGCCGACTCAGGATCGAGAATTCGCTCAAACCGAAGCTTTGGCCCATCTACAATCCAAAGCACATCAGCCTGCACACTTCCTTCTTCGAGCCTGCAATTGAAAGCATCTTCTATGCTTCTGGCGAAGCCGACCTTGTATCTGTACCTCATTGAGAATGTTGTGAATGCCTCCCGATTGGCAAGGTACCCATGTGCAGCGACCGCCATCACATCATGTTCAGTGGGCGAGTCCTCCACAAGTGATAAGATCCCAAAGCAAATCACTAGGCTTTTCAATCCAACCATGCAAGGCTCTCCTGTTCTCACCGCGCAATTGTCCACTTGTGTCTGGTCCGGGTGATCCACAGCCTGCTGTTTGCTGGGGTGCAGGGACCACCTCGCGAGCATATCTCACTTTGTCCGTCAGATTGTGATGGGTCGCGCGACACGCACTCGTAACCATTCACGGGTCGCGCATAATACTGCGCCACGGCGAACAGTCAAGCGCTCTATATCTCTAAATCTACAGATGCTACCATTGTACAATGATCAAGTGTTCTGCAGCTCCGAATGGCTCGCATCATTCAACAATCTCTTCTTCTTGACATTCCCGCCCCGTGAACGCTCGCAGCCTGACCGGACGCTATCTTCTGGTACACGAATTGGGGCTAACCGTGCGGAACGCCGCACACGCGGAAAGAACACAGTTCGTGTCCTCGTAAGAAGGTCCTTCGGCGCACCTTAGTTCTCCCGGACATTTGAAGCACCCGTATTGCCCATATCCGCCCATAGATTGACACGTTCCGGTAGCCACGTGGGTTTCCCACTTACAATAGTACCCTATTATACCACTAGGACAGTTTATAGGGTTGTCGCAACCAACGCAAGGGGGTGGGCTTGCGGTCGATGCGCACCAGACTAGATTCTCGCACCGGTATCTCACGCCCATATCAATCCACTGCTGGGAGCAGCCGCCCACAGCCGCATATGCCCACGCAACCGGGAACACACAGATTGCAGCCAAGATCAGTACGGACACCACAACCCTAACACTTTGCGATCTCATACTCTCGTCTCCTTTGAAAAAAGTTGTGAAGTAACAGCCGATTCAATCACATGCGTTTCGCTTTTCAACAAAGCTCGGTTTAGGGTTTCCGTACAAGGACAACTGGTATCCTGAGCACTCGTGCACCGCTGTCCCCCACTTCCACCCTCAGTTCTCCGACAGCGAGATTATCGTGAGGTGGTGCTGCATTTATGACGATCACATGCTCCTCACGAATTGATCGACTCGTCGTCGGACTCTCAGGGACGACAGATGTCAGAGAACTCTCGATATTATGAATCCTGAACGGCTTGCCGTCGATCCGACGAATGGTGATCGACGTGCTTGCAGACCCTCCTGTTTCCCGATCACTAAACGACTGAAACACCCGCCGAGGTGTGGCTCGAAAGGGCATCGTTGCCTTGCATAATACGCTGAGATGGTTGCTTCGTTCAGTGCCATTCGGCAATCTTGTATTGACAACGACACCCTTGGTCTCGTCCGTGCTATTATCAAGCTCTGTTGTTGGGTTTAGGCTAATCTTGAGCATATAAGTATTGGTGAAGACTCCGTCTGCCTCTACTAGTTGACCTTCGGACTCAGATACATCAACACCTCTCGGTGCCTGGATCGACACCAGGGTGGGCATGTCAGCGGGATTCCGGCTCCTTAGGTGCAGTTCAGCAGTTCCGATCAAACCTGACGTGCGTTCACGGTTTTCAGATGCGTCCCCCAGCACAACCAAGGGTGGTGAAAGTTCCACTTGAGGCAGAGCTGTCGTCCTAAGTTCACACAACCAGGGATCGAGTTGCGGCGGTGAACTTATGGATACGATAACAGTGAACCGCTGACGACCACTGCGACCGTAAAGGTCAGCATCCAAACTCAAGGAGGCGCAAGCACCAGGCTCAAGAACATGAGTGTCGAGTGCTGCTTTGGTGCATCCACATGATGCCACGGGTTCTTCCAGGACAATGGTTTCCGAACAGTCATTGCGGAGCCTAAACGTGTGCTGTATGCCAGCGTGATCGGTCACAAGAACGGGCGGAATGGCTACAACTTGCCGCTTACCGCATCGTTCCGTCGGCCTGGGCCTATCCGCATGGCCTGCAACGCCGCTGTCATTCAAGTGTCCGCAGCCCAGAAACTGAGATACAAGAACGACAGATATCACAAGACTTCGCATACAGAAGTTCGCTGGTGCTTGAACCAAAGTATTTGGGCTACCGAATAACATGGCGTTATGTTTTTTCGTTGGACGTAGGCGTTCAAGCCCCGGCGCACACCGGGACGAACTCGAATGCCACAGGCTTAAGTGTACCAAGGCTCGCGAGAATTGGAAGCATGTTTACCCCCCCCCCCAAGAATTTCCAGATTTCTTGGAAATCGGCTCGGGGATACCCCTCTAGTGAGGGATTTTGCGCCGAATTGGGCGACCGAGCAGGCTGATCCCCAGCCAGAATTCGCCAATCAGGCGGCGGCCAGATCAGCCTCTGCGGGTAGCAGAGCGGGAACGGCGGAGCCATCGAGCCGCGCGGGTGGCACGGACATTTTCCCGCAGGCCGCGTTGCTGGCGGGAGAACGGTTGTCGGGAAAGGTGTCCGTGTGGTGTAGCCGCGAGAGGACCTTGGCACCGTCACCGATCCTCTTGTCGCTTCGCGACACGGACAGTTCTCCGAACGAGTTTACGCCAAGGGCAACGTCCCCTGCGAAGAACTGTCCGTGCCACCCGAATGTGATTCTCTACACTCACGGCACGCTGGTCGGCTCTACATCTCGGAATGTCAGTGGAACACGGGCCCCATCTATGGTAAAGTCGGGAGCGCTGACAGGATTGAAAACGCTGTCAGTAAAGGGCTTGAAAGTGTTGGAGTTTACGCGTGTTGAAGAATAGGAAAGGGGATATGGGATGAGAATCCTATTCATTGCGGTATTGAGTCTGGCGTTCAGCGCTTGGTCGGTCGCGAATGCCGCGAAGGAAAGCGAGACGGCGGACACAGCGCGGCCTGCGTCAAACGGGAGTGTGCTTGAGGAGGACCAGTTGGAGTTTCTTCATAAACTGATGAAGGATACTTTCACATTCATTGATTATGCGTGCGATCCGGAATCGGGGTTGCCTCAGAACACTCAGGACCGCGGCGGATTTACGAACAGCACGCCGATCGGGCTCTATATCGCCAGTCTTGCCGTCGCCGCTGAGCTTGGCATTATTGAAGAGCGCGAGGCGGCCGAGAAGTTCGGCAAGCTTCTGGATACCCTTGAGAAGATTAAGTACAAGCATGGGTTCTTCCCGAATTTCATCAACCTGGATACCACGCCTACTTGGGGCGAGGGCGTGATGATTATATCGGATTACAACATCTATCCGGCCGGTCTCATCGTAGCCCGCCAAGTTTGGCCACAATATGCGGATCGCATCGGCGCCTACCTGGACTCGATTCAGTGGGAACGTCTCTACAACCAGCAAACCAATCAAGTCGTTGCAGGCTATGACCTGGCGACCGAAAAAGCGGCGTTCAGCGGACTCTGGTTGGCGAGCGACGCCCGATGCGCCGTGGTGATGATGATCGGTTCCGGCGCCGTGCCCGCCAAGGTGTGGGAGGGCATGATACTCGATTCGATGGAGACCAAGACCGGGCGGATATATCAGCCCGGATTCAGTTTTGGCGTAACCTATATTGCCGCGATTACCGGACTGTTTATGAACGAGCGCGACACGAACGGAGTCGGCGAGACGGTTGGCAACCTGGGGTGGTATCAGTACCAGTTCTCTCGTCGACGCGGTTTCCCGTTGTGGGGATGGTCTAACTGCATGCTGCCTGAAGGCGGATATACGGTGGGCGGCTATATCCCGGAGTGGGATGTCACGCCGCATGCCCTGGCGCTCTTGATCGACTATTACCCGCGCCATGTTACGGCGGCGTTGATGCGGATGAAGGAACTTGGCGGCGATGTGCCTCCTGAGCGTAACGAGGGTGTGCAGTGGGGGCTGCGCGGTTGTTATGACATGCGGAAAGACAAGTGGGGAGACTTATACCTCCAGCTCGAGCAGGGAATGATGTTTCTGGCGTTGGCCAACTACCTTCATGACGGGATCGTTCGTAATATTTTCGAAAGCGACCCGCTGATTGCGAAGGGGCTCGAGTTGTCCAAACCCTATATCAAGCACGATCCGAAATGGTTGAAGCGGTGGGAAGAACGCGACGCCCAGCCGATTATTCAGACGCCTCTGCGAATGGACGCGGCGCGGGAGAATGCGCGTGAGGTTGTGACTTCCCTGGACCTTGCTGGGCTGCATACCTACCAACCCGGTATTGTGACGTTGCAGCATAAGGATGGCGTGTCTAGCGTGGCGGTCAAGGGCGGGAAGGCTTGGAAGCAATTGGGCTTGGGGTTGGCGGTTCCTTCTCTGGACATTGCCCGCCTGGATCGGTTGGAACTCGCCATTGAGTTCTTGGACTGCGATGTGGCGGAACCGGGTTATGTGCGGTTGCTTTTGCACGATAAGTTCAACCAATCTCGCATGGTGCGTCTTGAGTTAAAGAAAGATAAGAAGGTTTATAAGATACCGGCTCGTGATATTTACGGTTTCTTCTTGGATGATGATGTTTTCAAATACTTGGCGATCCACATTGACTCGGCGCCTGCTTTTTCCCCGTGGTTGAACTTCAAGAGCAAGGAGTTTTCTCTTGTGATCAAGAGCATCAAGGTTGTGACGAAACAATAGAGCTCACAAAAGCTCACAAAAGGGTCCAGGACCCTATTTGGTAAGATGGGCTATTAGCCGGCTGCGCGAAATTGACTGCGACCTCAATATCCCGAGGACAATCAGGATCTCGCCCATCTGGCTTCCACCCTTGCTTCGGAGACGTCCGCGAGAGTTTGAATCCACGAATGAGCCAAGGCGGTAAGCGCTTGCCCAAACTGCCAAATAGGGTCCTGGCCCCTTTTTTTCTTTACTCCGGGAAGAACCGGCGATTGAAGATTTCCGGGTCGAACGGATCGGCCAATTCGCGAGGCGCCGGTTCCGCGGGCGCACCGAACGGATCGGATGCGAGGCGGCTTGCCGCGGGCGTGCCGGCCGTGCTGGCATACACGGGCAGAGTCTGCGAACGGCTGACCGTGGCGGGCGTGTCGTTGGCCGGGGTCTTGGCCACTTGATGAACCCAATTGACGATTCGCCGATATTGGTCGATCTGCCGGTCGGTGAAGACGGCCCTCTCGGCCGCGCCATGCGGGCGGATCGGCACGCTGAGCAGGCGGCTGGCATCCGGCGTTTCCCGATCGACGAATTTCAGCGTGGTCCGAAGATTGCGTTGCGTCATCCGCCGGCTGGATGGTTTGCCCACGGGGATCCGGAGCAGCTTGAACTCGGACTGCGTGCCCGGCCCATGGCACTGTGCGGTTCCGCAATAGTTTGCCAGCAGCGGTTGGACCGTTCGCGTGAAGGTCTCCACGGTGCCAGCCGGCATGCCGCGAACCAGGTTGTTGAGATCTTCGTTCGTTTTCCGCTGGGGGCTGGGCTTTGACGGTTTGACGGAGTGTGATGGTCGGGTGGCCAGTCGCAGACGACGCTCCAACACGCCGATCATCGGATGGCGCGGCTCGGCAGCCATCGCCTCGGAGAGCTCGCGGCCCGCGTATCCCAGCAGTCCCTGGCGCAGGCACCATTGGGCCAACTGGAGATGGTCGCGGATGTCGCCTTGTTGAATGATGGCCCGTTTGCTGCGGTAGCCCTCGTCCAGATCGCGGCAACAGAACTCGACGGCGCCCGTTTTGATTTGGATTTCACCATGGGGCCAAGCGACGTGGTAGACCTCGCCGACTCGGCTGATTGTGCCCTGGATGACACGCCCGTTACGCAGCAGCAGAAATCCCTCCTGCGGCACGGGACCCAGTGATGCCGGCCCCAGCGAAGGCGGATCGGCCCGAAGCACCGAAGTCAAGGCGATCGCGGCGATCAGGCAGGCAGTCGATAGGCGAAGAATTCCCAGCATGGCGTCGCGGAAGGTAGGCGAATCGCCCCCTCCTGTCAAGGGAGAATCGCCCGAAGCCCGGTCGTGGCGGCCGGGCCTACTGGCGGCCGGGCCTACTGGCGGACGGGCGGCCGTTGCGCTATAATGGCCGTTTTGGAGGTTTTCGGGCCATGTCGGATGTGGCGGTTCAGCGACGCGAGGTCTACTACTGTGGCCGGGTTCAGGGAGTTGGGTTCCGTTACACGGTTCGGTCCCTCTCGGGACGGGTTTCGGTGACCGGGTTCGTCAAAAACCTTCCCGACGAGCGGGTTCAGCTTGTTGTCGAGGGATCGCCCGACGAGTTGGACCGGTTCCAGGCCTCGATCGACGCGGAACTGGGCCGTTATGTGAGCGACATCCGGCAGACCGTCGGCCCGGCGTGCGGCGAGTTTTCCTGTTTTGAGATCCGTTTTTAGCTGCCGGAAATATGGGCCAGAACCAATCGGTCGATTTTGGCGTAAAACTTACCTTGGGAGGGCATGCGAGGCACTTCCGAGTAACCCCTGGTCTTGACTAGCGCTGGTAATAATGAGCCTTTCACTCCAAAGTTCTCTGTTGTTTGGCAGCCTAATGACGTGGCTGAACCCCCTCTGGATGGTTGCCGTGGGCGCCGCGATTGCCTTTGCCGTGCTGCTGGGGGCTTATCTGTTGCTGAACTTGGTCTTCCCGAAAATCGCGGCCGTCGCCTGGACCACCGCCAAGGAGGCCGTTTACCAGCCGCTGTTCTTCGTGGTGTTGATCTTTGGCGGGTTCGGCCTGATTCTCTTTCCCTTCGTGCCTTACAACACGCTGGGCGAAGACATCAAGATGGTCAAGGACAACGGGCTGGTGTGGATCATGATTTGGGCCATCCTGTTGGCACTCTGGACGGCCGGCAAGTCGATTGCCGAAGAGATCGAAGGCCGTACGGCGCTGACTCTGTTGTCCAAACCGATCAGCCGCCGCTCGTTTATCTTCGGGAAGTTCCTAGGGATCATCGGCCCGGTGGCCATAGTGTTCATTTTGCTGGGGGCATTGTTCTTAGGAAGCGTCTCCTACAAGGTGGTCTACGACGCGCGCGAGAATTCCCAACCCGAGCCGACCCGCCAGCAATGTCGCGAGGCCATGATCGAGATTACGCCCGGGCTGGCGCTCGCGTTCATGGAAGCGATCGTCATCACTTCGATCAGCGTGGCGATTTCCACCCGACTCCCCATGCTGGCCAACCTCGTGATCTGCGTGTCGATCTACATCCTGGGTCATCTGGTGCCGTTGTTAGTCAGCGCCGGAACGGGGCAGTTCGAGATTGTGCCCTTCGTGGGTAATCTCTCGTCGGCCGTTTTGCCCGTGTTGGACCACTTCAATATCGGCTCGTCGATTTCCACGGGCAAAGAGGTGCCCTGGTCGTACGTTGCCTGGGCGAGCGTCTACTGCCTGCTCTACAGTTCGGCCGCCATGGTGTTGGCCCTGCTGCTGTTCGAAGATCGCGACCTGGCATAGGCCGCTGCATAATGATTCCGGGTCCTTCTGTTTAGCCTCCGGCGGCCGCGCCGGGTTGCCCGTCTATTCTAATTCGTCGCTTTCGTCGGCTGCGGACTTTCGGACTCGGCGGCCTTCTCTTGCGTTGCTTTGGTAAAGGCTTCCCCACCGCCCACCACGGGCAACTTCAGCGAGGTTGCGTCCAGATCGATCGTCAACTCGGTGCCGGGATCCGGCCAGAGTGTGAAGTCGCGATCACTCGAGAAGATCATCAAACCAATTTGTTGTCCCACGGGAATGATCTGGTCGTCGGGCTGAAGATCGAACGTCATTTCGTAGAACTGTCCCGGCACTAGCGGCTCACTCTCGGTGAGCGACCGATAGTTCTGCGGGTCGGCCCAGCCGCGCGTGATGATGTTATTCGTGATCTTCGCATGTCCGCCTTCGACCCACGGCAGAGAGACCAGCCAGATCGACAAGTTGGCCGCCGGCTTGCTGCTAGCCAACTTGATCGTAATGCTGGCCGTACCGGATAGATGGACCGCTTCAAGCAGCTTTGGCGTAACGTACATCAGCCGGTGATTGGTCCACTCGGCCTGTGCCAGCGTAGACCCGCTGAACGAGACGTTGTCGACCAGGGTCTCGGTCCCCTGCCCGGGTGCTGCGGTTATGCACAACGCTCCGTGCTCCGGACTGCCCGAGGAAAGATACAACGTGACCGGCGATGCGGCCGGATTGGGATAGTCGTCGTAGGAAGTCGGTTCGGTTGCCGCATCGTTCTCGCGCACGACCCACGCCCTGGGGTCTTTCTCGACGCCGTTCTCGACTCCATGCAGATAGCGGGTAAACCACCTATTCATCATTTTCATCGGCGGCGCCCCGCCATGACCGCCCTGATGAAAATAGATCTGCGTGGGAACGCCTTTGGCTTTGATCGCTTGATAGATTCGAACGCTGTGCTCGGGCATGACGTTCCAATCGTTGAACGCATGAGCCATCAAGGTGGCGGCCTTCAAGGGTCCCAGGTCGTTGAGGTAGTCTCGTGCGGCCCAAAACTCGTTGTAATCCCCGGTTTCCCGATCCATTCCATTGGCCATCTCGTTGTTGCGGACCGTGCAGTCACAGTGCTCGCGCCGCTGGGGATCGCCGCTGTGGATGAAGTCGTAAAGGACGTCGGCATCCTCGCCCAGGTAGCCTCCGGGATGACGGACCAATCCGTTCGATCGGTAGTAATGGTAATAGGAGGTGTTTGGCGCTATCGGGATGATCGCTTCAAGACCTTCAACGCCGGTCGTTGCGGCGGCCAGCGGCAAGGTTCCATTGTAGGACGTGCCCGTCATGCCGACCTTGCCGGTAGACCAGTCGGCCGTTACCTTCTCATCTGAATCGGGCGACGCGTACCCGGCGACGCGGCCAGTGAGCCAGCCAATGACCGCTTTGGGTGCAAGCGACTCGTTCTCACCGCCGACGGTAGGACACCCCTGGGAAAACCCGGTGCCTGGGGAGGACGAGTGAACCACGGCAAAGCCGCGGGGCACCCACTCTTTCACATGCGATTTGGAAATGATCGGCCGCTCGCCCTTGCGCTCGATCGGCGGAGGAACTTCGTGCTGCGGCGGAGTTTCGCCAAGCTCATGTTTTGGGTTCCACATATATTCCTTGGCTGTCGACCCGGTCCCGGCGAAGTACGGACTGGAGATGTAGATCACCGGCACCTTCAGACCCTCCGTTTCTGTTTGCCGGGGCCGAGTAACGTCCACATGCATGCGGTCCAGTTTGCCGTCCCCATCGGAATCAAACTCCGTCTCGACAAAGAGATCATGCCGGATCCACATGTCGGGATCTTTGAATCTAGGAACGATCTGCGCTTCGCCGTCAACGATGACCGGCGCCGCCGGCTCGGTGTCTTCCGATTGGGCCCGATTGCCGCCGATCAATAACGCCAGAATGCCGATGCACGCGTGCAACGCTCGGCGGCGACGATCTTGGTGTTCTCTTCGTTTGTTCATTGGTGTCCTCTTGGTGAAGTAAGGTATTCAACTATTATAAACCGGCGACCGGCCGTTGCGAAAGTAGCCACGATCGATTTCCTCCGACATCCGGAATTCGTTTAGCCGCCGCCGGCACGGCGGTGATTCGTTTGTTTAGCCGCCGCCGGCACG
>CAYYOX010000037.1:0-7647 GCA_964473065.1 uncultured Planctomycetaceae bacterium
TCTCGACAAGTTATAAACGTCGGATACGGCAGAGGGGGTCTCGGGTGAGCCTCGTATTTACCAGGTTGGCGAGAATCGCCCACTAACACCGACAGAGATTGTTCGTGCTCGACACGTCGCGATGCGGTGAGCCTTTTCAAAGAACGGCCTGAAGGCGGTTGAGTTGCCTTACGCCGTGCCGCGTTTCGTGTGGTCGAGGATTTCGATGCGCAGCCGTTCGATGCGTCGGGCGGTGGCTTCTAGGACGGTGATTCTTACGTTCTTGAAGACTAGTTCCTCGCCGACGATCGGGATGTGGCCCAACTCGCTGAAGACGAAGCCGCCGATGGTGTCGAAATCGCGGTCGTCGGGCAGGCGCAGGCCTAGGCGTTCGTTGATTTCGTCGACGTGCACCTTGCCCAGCGCTTCGCAGAGGCCCTCTTCGATTTGGCGGATGCCTTCGACCTGATCCTTGTCGTATTCGTCGATGATCTCGCCGACGATCTCTTCAAGCACGTCTTCCATGGTGACCAGTCCGGCCACGCCGCCGTATTCGTCGAGCACCACGGCCATGTGATTTCGCGTGCGTTGGAATTCCTGCAACAGCACGTCGATCGGCTTGGTTTCGGGTACGAAATAAGGGTCTCTAAGCAGGGCCGTCCACGGGCGAACCAGTTGGTCGGGGCCTTTGGCCAACTCGGGCAACAGGTCCTTCGTGTAGAGGATGCCCACGATGTCGTCGCGGTTCTTGTTCCAGACGGGAATTCGCGTGTGGTTGTCATGTACGACAAACTCCATGGCCTCCTGCCAAGAGAGGGTCATCGGCAGGGCGACCATTTCGGTGCGCGGGGTCATGATCTCCGAGACATCCAGATCGCTCAGTTCGATCACGCCTTCGATCATTTCCCGGGCGTCTTCCTCTAACAATCCTTCGCGGTGTCCTTCGCTGACGATGGTGCGGATATCATCCTCGAACGACTCTTCGTCGGGCACTTCGTGAGGCCTGCCGGCGAGTCGATGGGCCAGGGCGTTGACGAATCGGCCGACCAGGACCAGCGGCGCCAGCGCGATACTGACCGCCCGCCATAGGCCCCAGGTGTAGTATAAGAAGGGTTCGGCCCAGAGGTGGACCACGGTCCAAGGGATCCAGATTTCCGCGGTCAAGAGGACCAGTGTCCCGACGGCGATGACCAGTGCCAATTGCCCCGGTCCGGCCGGCAATTGAGACCATGCCCAATACCCGCCCGCGCCGAGCGTTACGGCGGTAGCCACGATCCGTAGCGTCTCGACGGCCAAGGCGACCTGATCGTGGTCGCGAAGTATCGGGCCGAACCGCTGCGGTGATTTTCGTCGTCGGCAGAATTCCTTCAACTCGTGCGGGGAGAACTCGGCCAGCGATCGGGCGCCAATAGCACAGAGCAACGTCACGACAAGTCCGGCCGCAGCCAGATAGAACACCGGGTCGAAGATCACGAGACAGTCGTTCCTCCTTGATCGGGGGTTCCTCCTTGATCGGGGACTTTCACGCCGAGCCGCTGCAAGTAGGCCGACTCTCGGCGTCGCATTTCCTCGCTCTTTTCCGGCGTGGTGTCGTCGTAGCCGACCAGATGCAGGGCGCCGTGGATGACGTACAGCAGCAATTCATCTTCCTTTGCCCAGCCATACGACGGGGCGGTTGCCTCGGCCGTGTCAGCGCTGACGACGATCTCTCCCTCCAGGGATTCGTCGGTTCGCTGCAAGGGGAAACTCATCACGTCGGTCGGCTCGTCCAGATCGAGGTAATCTCGGTGCAATCTCGTGATCGTGGCGTCATCGACCACGGCCACGCTGATCAGGCCCTCGCAGATCGACGCGTCCTGCAAGATCATTTCCACACCCCGACGGATCAGGTTCTGATCCAGCGGCAGTTGGAGTTGATCGTTATTGATTTCGACGTTGATCACAGGAAGCAGTATGCAGTAGGCGGTATGCAGTAAAGTAAGTAGTTTAGGGGCTGGTCGCTTTAGCGACCAGTTGATTCATCCCACAGGGTTCGGTTCGTTTAGGTTATGCACTGCAAAGCCGCAAGCGGCTGTTTTCTTGCTAGGCCGTTTGTTGGTCGGGGTACTTTAGTCGGCCGTGGTAGATGGCCGTTAGCGACTTGACCATGGTTCGTTCGATGGTGCGAAGTTCTCTTAGTGTCAGGCCGCTTTCGTCGAACTGGCCGCCGTGCAGGCGTCGTTGGGCCACTTCGCGGACCAGACTCTCGATCCGTGCCGGCGTGGGATCGACCAGCGTTCGACTGGCGCTCTCCACGGCGTCGGCCAGCATCAGGACGCCGGCTTCCTTGGTCTGCGGCATCGGGCCGGGATAGCGGTACATGCTTTCCTCGACGTTGCCCGCGTCGGGGTTGGATTGCTGTTGCTGGGTCGCCCGTTCGTAGAAGAAACCGACCCGAGTGGTGCCGTGATGTTGCTGGATCAGGTCGACGATCGGCTGGGGTAGATGATGTTGTCGGGCAAGGTCGGCGCCGTCTTTGATGTGGGCGACGATGACCAGACTGCTCATGGCCGGCACGAGCGTTTCGTGGCGATTCTCTTCGTTACCCTGGTTCTCGATGAAGTAGCCCGGCTTGAGCATCTTGCCGATATCGTGGAAATAGGCCCCTACGCGGACCAGCAATCCCCGGGCGCCGATGCTTTCGGCCGCGGCCTCGGAGATCGACCCGACGGTGACCGAGTGGTTGTAGGTGCTCGGCGCGCGGCGGACCAACTCTTGCAACAGCGGATGGGCCACATCGCCGAGTTCCAGCAGGCTCAGATCGGTCAACACGCCGAAAAGTCGTTCGACAAACGGCAGCAAACCGGTCATCAGGAACCCGGCCAAGACGGTCCACAGACCGCTTCGCAGGGCGTTTTTCAAGAGGGTGAGCCCGAACGGCTGATTGTCGATCATTCCCAACCCGATCTCCAACAGAACGGCCACGGCGCCGGCGAACAGGCCCACGTAGATCAGCTTGCTGCGACTGCGGATGGTTCCCATGTTCAGATTGGCGGTGGCGGTTACGCCGAGCAGCAACAGGAACTCGTAGAGCCCCAGCCCGATGGCCAGCACCAAGACCAACGAAAGCACGCTGGTCAACAACATGCCGAGTTCCTGCCTGTAGGCGATCGACATGGTCATGCCGAACAGCAGCAGCGGAATGATCTCGGCCCGCCATTGGTCGACCGAAGCCCATCGTGCCATCGCCACGGTGATCAAGGCCAAGGCGGCAATCATACTCAGCCTTCGCAAGCTAGCCAGCGGTCCGCGTTGGCGATACCGCATGAAGATGCCGCAGAGGATGAACATGGCGAAGGTCATCACAGTCACGGCCGTTGCCCGAGCGATCTTTTCGTGCAGAGGTCGTTCGGCGATGGCCGTTTTGTATTCCAGTTCGAGCAACTCGATTTTTTGCAGATCCAACGGCTGTCCCGCCTCGGCCAATGTTTGTCCGGCGTCGTAGATCTGCATCTGCGGCTCGACCTCGTCGGCGACGCGCGGCATGTACTCGGCCGTGCCCGGCGTCACGTCAATTTGCAGCGTGGCCGTCTGGTCCATTCGAGGCCGCAGCCAGTTGAACAACCGATCGGCCACCTCGGCGGATTCCATCTGTTGGCGCAGGCTCTGGTGAACTGCCGTTCCGTCGCCGATCAGGACATCGCTGACGAGGACCGGCTGAAGGGCCTCGGGATCGTCGGCCGGATGCACGAGGATCTTTTCCTGGTTTCCCTGTCCGTACGGCTCGACGAGTTCATGCAGCAACCCCCGCTTCTCGAACGGGGCAAAGGCGTCGGCGATCGCCCGGTCGAATCGGTCGAGGTTCTCCTGCCCGGTGAACACGTCGCGGAATTGCTTGAACGCGGCCTCTTGCTCCGCAGAGTTTTCTTGCTCCGCAGAGTTTTCGTTTTCTTGCTCATCAAGGGCAGAAGGTGGCTGATCGTCGGTCGCCGGTTGGAATTCGCGCCACAATTTGGGGTCCAACTCGCCGAGCGTTTCCGCGGCGGTCACCTGGACCACCGCGTTGTATAATTCTGCGCGAAGCTGGCTCAACGGCTCGGAATCGCGAACGTAGGTATAGGGAACCTGACTGCTGGCGCGGAGTCGGGCAAGCTCGGTGTGTTCGGGATCGAACTTGCTGAACGGGGCCCCGGCAACGATGTCTCGCCAGGGGGTATACCCGGTTCGATAGGAAAACGGCGTGTCCCAGGCCCGAATCATGGCCGCCATGATCAGGGCCGTCAGCAGAGCCAAACCGATTCGCACCAGCACATCGCGTCGGCCTAGGCCGGTCCACGCGCGCTCCCATTGCCCCGGAGGCAACTCGAGCGCCGCCACGCGTTCACTTCGGGTTCGTTTTTGACCGCTGGATGCCATGCGTTTCTCGGGTGACTTAATGCCGCTTCTTCGAACGGTGTTCGTAGGCGCTGACGATTTGCTGGACCAGGGGATGCCGGACGATATCGGCCCGGGTGAGTTTCATCGCGGCTACGCCGTCAAGTCCTCGCAGCCGTTCGAGCCCGTCGACCAAGCCGCTCTTGGTGTGCGGCGGCAAGTCGATCTGCGTGGTGTCGCCGGAGACGACGATCTTCGAGCCGTTTCCCATGCGCGTGAGGAACATTTTCATCTGCGCGACGGTCGTGTTTTGTGCCTCGTCGAGAATGATAAACGCCTCGTCTAGCGTGCGTCCCCGCATGTAGGCCAAGGGGATCACTTCAATGATGTCCTGCTCGGTGTAGAGCTTGATCAGGTCGTGATCCATCATTTCCCGCAATGCGTCCATCAAGGGGCGAAGATAGGGATTGATTTTCGCCTGCATGTCACCCGGCAGATATCCCAGGCTCTCGCCTGCTTCCACCGCCGGGCGCACCAGCACGACCTTGCGGACCAACTCTTGTTTCAGTGCGGCGGCGGCCATGGCCACGGCCAGATAGGTTTTGCCGGTGCCGGCTGGACCCGAGCAGAGCACGAGGTCGTGTTTGCGGATGGCCTCCATGTAACGAGCCTGACCGGTGGTACGCGGTCGGACTTGACGGCCGGCGCGAAAGACCTCCAGCGGCGGCACGTCGGTCGAAGCGTCTCCTTGCCGGACAGCCCCCAACACACGGGCCACATCGTCGCTGGTTAAAACGCCGTGTCGATGGGCATCGGTCTGAAGTCGCTCGAGGACTTCCGTGGCCATCGCAACGGCCGGCTCTTCGCCCTCGAGATGGATTCGTCCGTCGCGGGCGGAAATGCTCACGTCCAGCGCATCGCGAAGCTGCCGCAAATGCTGGTCGCAGGCGCCCAGCAGCGTCAACAGCGTCTTGGAACTGACAACCGAGATGGCCGTTTCAATCATCAAGATTAGCGTCGCCGCAACGGGTGACGCCCCTGAAGTGGGAAGAAGTGGCCTGAAGATCCATCATATGCAAGTTTAGGTCGGAAAGACCGGAAGGGACAGAGGCCGCGACGTTTCTGAGAATTCTAGTTTTTCGTAACACGTTGCTACAGAGTAACTTACGGTTGTTTTTGGCTACAGGAGGCTACTTCCGACGCCGATTTCTTGCTGTTTGGTGCTCGATCGGCGACTGGAGTCGCCTCCTACGTGCTTTGCGGGTGGCTGCTAAAAGTCGCCCAATTCGGCAATATATGTGTGACAGATCGGGCAAATGTGGATTTGGTTAGCGATTAGGCTGTTGCACTTGTGACAGCTCTTCTTAGGCGGAGAACTTCCTTCCCGCTTGGCGCCTCGCGACGAACGCAAGCGACGCGGACGCTCCTCGGCCGAGATCCGCTCCGAATCGTCCGACACGTGGGGCCCCAGGATATTCATGATCGCGTCTTCCGACATCTCGTCCGATCGCGACTCCGGCACCCGAACACGCGTCTTGCAAACGGGACACAACCCGGCTTTTCCGGCAAATTCGTCCTTGACCTTCAACTCATGGCCATTCGGACAAACCACCCGTATCGACATGGCAAAGTCCTCCGATCGCCCCTTCTCATGCCCAGGACGTCAGGCTCGTTGCCGTGATATTGGCGCCGTACTCTCCGTTTCGGTTTCTGCGTTTGTCTCCTTTTGGACAACAAGTCTCTATCTATTCCGAACGACGGTCAAAAGACTCGGACTGCCCCACTACTATCAATGATAACCGTCCGGGCGAGAAATGAATAGGCGCTTTTTGCAGAAAACACCCACCGTCGGGGGGGATTGCCTCCGGGGATTATTTGCCGGCGTACTGTAGGAGGCGACTCCAGTCGCCGATTTTCCCGTTCGTCTGGGCTGGGCGACTTCTCAATTCAGGCAAGATCGGCAACTAGAATCGCCTCCTACAAAAACCTTCGCGGCGGCCTATTTACCGACCCAGCCGAGCGCCCAGCATACCCAGGCTACCGGGGCGGCCAGCAGGATCGAGTCCAAAAGGTCCAAGACACCGCCGAAACCGGGCATCCAGCGGCTGGAATCCTTTACGCCCGCGTCGCGTTTCAGCAGCGATTCGGCCAAATCGCCGATTATGCCGGCCCCGCCGACCAGCAGCCCGAAGGCGATCCATCCCCACCAGCATGGCGCGCACTTGGCGCAACCGACCGGTCCGGGCGGAATCAGCCAAGTGAAGGTGGCCCAAGATCCCAGACAGGCGAAGGCCAATGCGCCGAAGGCCCCTTCGATCGTTTTGCCGGGACTGAGCACGGGGGCCATTTTGTGGCGTCCGATGAGCCGGCCGACCGTGTACGCACCGATGTCGGCCAGCTTGACCACGATAATCAAGGAACCCAACGCGGCCACGCTCCACGTCAATCGCAATTGCACGGCAAAGCTAAGCATTCCGCCGAGATAGACGACCGCAAACACGCCGGCCGCCACGTTGCCCGTCACGCCGCCCGGCTTCTCGTAAACCTGCATCTCGGCCAGCAAGACCAGCAGCACGGCCCCGGCGATCGCGGTAAAGACCCAAGGTTGTGAAGTGTCGTCTTGCGTCCAATTGCTACACAGCACGGCCACGTTACCGAGGTAGACGGCCCAAGGCCGCGGCCTCATACCGCCGGACGCCATCATGGCCAGCAACTCGCCGGTTCCCAGCAACAAGAACACCAGTGCGACTGGAAACAGCCACATCCCCTTCACCGAGCTCGAGTGGTCCAGCCAACACAGCCCGACCAGCATCCCAACAAGAATCACACCCAGCAACAGTCGCCAACGTAGCATGGCAGTTTTCCTATACCGTGTTGCGATGCCAATCCTATAAAGCCGCGACCGTTGGTCGCGCCAGAATACCGCTTGGCATTACATAACATACTTGGGCGCGACCAACGGTCGCGGCTTTATATTAACCGCCGATCGGCCAACCTCATCGTACCATATCGGCGCCCGTTATCCTATTGCGATCAAGTTCCCAGCTTGGCCATCCAGAGGACCAGTCCGATTATCGCAAAACAGGCCACGAAGACGCCCACGAACCCGATCGCATCGATCGGCCGCGGCTTCTGGAATTCTAGTCCGAAGTAGGGGATCAATCGGCGGTCGTCGAATCGCCAGGGATTCTGATAGGAGTGTTCGAGGGCTTGGCGGTCTTCGTCCGGATCTGGATCGACGGGCGTTTTCATCTTCACGTAGTAGCGATCCAAGGCCTCTCGGTTCGATCGCGGCGTGACGAGACTCAGCACGAT
>CAYYOX010000037.1:7657-20407 GCA_964473065.1 uncultured Planctomycetaceae bacterium
TCTCCAAGGCGGCGTTGTCCATCTTCGCCAAGTCCACGCCCAGGAGGTCGTAGATCAAGAAATCGAGTTGGAAGGCGCCCTGTCCTTGCAAGGGACAATCGTACGTCTCGCGGATCTCCACGGTGTTGCCGTGCACTTGACGATCGATTTCGCGGCGTTTCTCGGGCCCAATCGATTTCACTTGGCCTTTCCAATAGATCGGCTTGCCGCCGGTGATGAAGCGATCTTTGATCGATTGGTCTACCTGGATCGGCTCGGGCATGGGGCCGAACATGTCGACGTCGGCGCCCTCGTATTGCGGGCCGATCTCCTTGACCCAATCGCGAACCTTCTTGTGCCACAATCCGATGGCCGCCTCGCGCCGCGCGACGTCGGCCGGCGCGGCAGGCCGGGTGACGATCGTGGTGACCATTTCGTTGGTAGCCGTATAGCGAGCATCGTTGGCCAACGACGGCATGGCCTGAGGTAGTACGGCGGGAATCACGAAGAAGGCCAGCAGGCTGAAGGTGACCGTCCCCCAGGCGGCCAACGGCGTGGCCCGACGCCAGTACATGCCGATCCAAAACGGGGCGGCGAAGAGGATCGGCATCTCCCAAACGATCTTCAATTGCTCGAAGATATCGTACCACCACAGCGACAAGGCCGCCCCGCCGGCGATCACCAGCACGCCGACCATGCGGCCGAGCCTCAGGCATGTTCGGTCGCTTGCCTGCGGGTTGATGTAGGCCGCATATCCGTTGCGGACGACCAGGGCGGAAACGATCAGCATGTAGCAGTCGGCCGAGGACATCAAGGCGGCCATCAGGCAAGCGAGCATCAGGCCCACCAGACCCAGTTGCATCGGCCCGAGCAATTCCCTGGCCGCCACGCCCCAGACGGAATCGGGGTCTTCGGCAATCTCGACGCTGTTGGCCATGTAGGCGAGGATGATCAGCGTGGTCAGCGCCCAACCGATCGTGCAGAGCCGTTTCAGCAGGCTGCCGATCACCAGTCCCATGCGGGCGGAGGTTTCCGACTTGGCCGAGCCGCCGCCGACGGCGATCATGTGGGGATAAACGACCGCGCCGCTGATGTTCAGCAGCATGATGGCCACGATGTAGTGCAAAGGGAATTGGCCGCCTTGCGGCGTGTTGGTGAGATAGAAGAAGTCGGCCGGCACCTGCTGATGCATGATTCGAAAACCGTCCATCAGGGTCATCGACGCCGGGTCGCCGTACTTGACCACCAAGGCATTGAGCCCGGCCGGAATCAGTAGCACGGACAGGATGATGATGAATACGCCTTGGATCAGGTCGGTCCAGTAGGCGGCCCGCAATCCACCCAGCACGCCATAGATCATCACGATCAGTGCGGCCAGCGGGACCAACACGTATTCGATCCCCACGGTCGCTTCCCAGGCGAAGTTGGGCCATGCGAGGTTGGGCCATGCGAGGTTGGGCCATGCCAGATCGAATGTCTTGGTATCCAACAGCGGCGCGCAAACCTTGCCGATGGCCGAGAAGCCGAGCCCCAGCAAGCACATCATCAATGCCGTTCCGAAGCAGGCATAGGCCAACCCCAGGCCCCGGCTCTGGTAGCGTTCGACGAACCAATCGCCCAGGGTCAGGTGGCGCATGCGGCGAAACCAGACGGCCGCAATCCAGTAGAAGGGCGTGGCGAACAGCCACAGCAGCACGCTCCAGATGCCGCTTAGTCCGCTGATGAACGTGGTTCGCCCCACGGTGACCGGCTCATAGGACCCGGTCCCGGCCCCGAAGGCTGCGAAGGTTTGCATGATTTTGCCAAAGCCGCGGCCTCCCATGAAGAAGTCTTCCTGCCGCTTGACCTTCAGCATTGCCAACAGCCCGATGACGGCCATGGCCGCGAAGTAGCCTATCAGAACGACATAATCGAGGCGCTGCATCCGAGGAGTCCTTCATGGGGTAAGGTGAATACCGATTAGCTGCCGCCGGTTTTGGCGTCTGGGCCGGTAGTTGCGATTGGGTGATTTAGCGAAAGCCACGTCAACTGTAGCCAATTTGCGGACGAAGGAAAAGATAGGGGTAAGCTAGCCTTGCACGGCCCAACCTCCAACAACGTCACCGTGATTTGTCCCCACCCCTGAACGGAACGCCCCCTATGAACCCCATGCCTTCGCAGCGTCCTTTGATCCTGGTTGTCGACGACAAAGCGGACATCTTGGCGGAAGTTGCTCAAGTCCTCACGGCCGCCAATTTCGCCTGCCGATGCTGCACGACCATGGAGGCCGCCATGGAGGCCGTCGAGCAGTGCCCGCCAGACCTGATCCTCTCGGACGTTAATCTCCAAGGACACAGTGGATTGGCGATGTGTGAGCGGATCAAGGAGAATCCGGCACTGAAGGGCGTACCCGTGATGTTTCTTTCGGGCGCTCAAATTCCCGACATCATCCGCCGCACCGACGTGGTGGGCGGAACCTACTACATCCGCAAGCCGTTCGATTCGGGTGTGCTGGTCGAGTTGATCGACAAGGCTCTTTGTGCACCGGTCGCGCACGGGAAGGCGTAGGACTCGTAAAGGAATTACTTCCCGATTTCGGAGTTCAGACGTTTAGCCGTCGCCGGCACGGCGATGAGATTGGATACCTGGCCATCACCGCCGTGCCGGCGGCGGCTAAACAAACGAATCACCGCCGTGCCGGCGGCGGCTAAACGTCTCACCGGCGAGTCACGAAACGACTCTCGGGTCATACCCAGCCGTTTTTTACGGCGATTCGGACCAGATCCGCAAGTCGATGTGCGCCCAGTTTTCGCATGAGGTGCGACTTGATGTTCTCGACCGTGCTGGGAGAGATCTCCAACAATCGAGCACATTCCTTGACCGTATGCCCCTGGACGACCAAGGACAGGACCTCGGTTTCTCGCGGGGAGAGTTTTGCGGGCGGGCAGGCCCCGTCGGCCAATCGCGGGCGCAGGCCCTTGCTCGCCGCAGCCAGATGCTTCTCGGCTATCGGGCAATAGGAAGTGCCCCCGTCGAGCACACGCTCTATTGCGTCGAGCAACTGCTGGAACGAGGCCCTCTTGGTCCAGTAGCCGGAAACGCCCAAGGCCGTCATTCGGGCCAAGTGGTCGGGGTTGACCGTGTCGTCGAGAAACACGATGGGCGAGGGCGGCTGTGGGGCGGCGGTTGCTGGGGCAGCGTGGCTAGGCCGGCCGTCGGTGGCCGTCAGGTTGATTAGAGCCAGATCGGGAGAGAATTGTGGTGCCACCCAGATCGCTGCCGCCACGCCGGCGACCGTCACCTCGAACTGATCCTCAGCCCGAAACAGCGCAACCAGCCCCTCGCGAACCAACCCGTGGTCGTCGACGATCAATAAGTTTCGGGGGGCAGTCCCTGCGCTCCTGTTGCTCATATTCAACAAGCGTACAGCATGGCGGTGACAACATGTTGTCACCCCGGGGCGAACTAGCACCAGATTTTTCGCGAAAAATGGCCGAATTGCCGGCACAATCAGAGTTTCCGGTTGACTCGGGGTCCGAAGCCGAAAGAATTCCCATAGATCTTACCTATCTTCACAACGAACAGGTTTCACCATGACTAGCCAAACTGTCGAGCAACTCCGCTCGAAAGGATGCGCCGCCTGCGAAGGGGGCGTCGAGAAATACTCGCCCCAACAAGCCGGCGAACAACTCCAGACGCTTGCCGGTTGGAAATTGACCCACGACGGGACCAGGATTCGCAAGGACCTTCGGGCCAAGAACTTCGTGGCCGCGATGGACTTCCTTGTCCAGGTGTCCCGGCTGGCCGAACAACAGCGGCACCATCCCGATCTGCACCTGGAGAGCTATCGGTGCGTCTGGATCGAGATCCACACGCATGCGATCGGCGGCCTATCGGAGAACGATTTCATCCTGGCGGCCAAGATCGACCAATTACCGATCGGATAGTCGTTCGCGCCTTTATTCCGGCACGATACGGTTTGGAGCCACGGATTAAACACGGATTAAACACGGATTAAGAGAAAGAATCATCCTTTAACAAGAAGGAATTGACAAGCTGATCGTTAAAGCGGCGGTCAAACTCCATCGGGTTTTGGGGTATGGCTTCCCAGAGAGAGTTTACTGAAGAGTAATGCAGACCAAATTGATCAGGTGTGGGCCGAAGGCAAATAGGACGAAAAGTGAGCTATTGTGTTTCCTGAACTCAATCCGTGTTTCATCCGTGTTTAATCCGTGGCTAAACAATCCTTTGAACAATTGCAAAGCCGCAAGCGGCATTACCAGTAGTGGCGGCCGGGGTTCCAGGGCCAGTAGGCGCGTCGGGAACCGCCGAATCGGACCTCCACTCCGCCCGTGATCGACAACTCGTGCATCGTGCTCACGCCGGAACTGGCGGCGAAGAGGATGTTGTCGGTCAGCTCGAAACGCATCGCCAGCCAATCGTTGCAGCGATACTTTACGCCTATCGCCAAGGGCATGGCGAAGACCACCTTGTCGTAACGCTCCGAAAGTCGGTCGAAGAAGATCATCCGTGCGGATCCCAAGCCGATCAGGCCATAGGGACGCCAGGCCGCATCTCCCCAGGGATAGTACAAGACGCTCACGTCCCACTGAAACAGGTTCACGTCGCGACGCGGGTCGAACCGATCGCGCCAAGGGTCGTCGGCATCCCAACCGTCTTCGTCATCCGCGGCCACTTGGGCGGCAGCGGCGCGAGGGCTGTCGAACAACTCGACCGAGCTGAACGTGAATCGCATTTCGCCGCCCCAGTAATGGTTGTGATCCCATCCCAATCGATACCCGCCCACGAAACCTTGCTTCTGCCCGACCCAATCGTCAATCAACGGCCCGCCCACTTCCATGCCCATGAACCAGCCTACGCTGAACGGGCGGTATAGCCAGCTTTCTCCTTGCAGCGGTTGGCCGATGCCCTGATGACGGCCCGGCCGCGGGTGAAACAGGGGCCAGTTCCAAGGCAATAACTTCCAACGCGCAAACCGCAACGGAAAGGTCTCCGAATGCTCGTCGAAGGGAGTTCCGCATTTTGGGCAGAATTCAAATTCGTCCGGGGATTCCTGCTCGAAGGGCTTCAATTGCATACCGAACGTGGGACCGGCCGTCGCGTAGGTCGGCGGAGAATTGTCGACCGGCTCGAACTCACGACCGAACGCCACCCCAGGCAGCAGAAAAGCTGCCATCACTAGCCAGACAAACAACAGGCAACGAGCCCAGATCATGGCGATCTACGCGGCAGGCGAGAAAGGGAAAAGGCGATCGGAAACGCAAAACATCGGACAAGTAACCGCTGCCGGGAGGTGTCTGCGCAGACAATCACGAAAGTCGCCCGACAACGGGACGGCGGATTATGCCGCCAGCCGCCCCGGGTGTCAATGCAGAACGCCGCGGTTTACACCTCCGCAGAGGGGTGAGTTACGCGACGCTACTTCACAGAAGCAGCCTTCACGAGTCCGAACCTATGATGAGGCGGGCCGAAGCCGTCTGGGCAAGGCATGGCAAGGCACCACCCATGAATCGAGAAACACACGCCCAGAGAAGCCCTGGCGCGGCAGGGTCGTCAATCATCGATCGGCATACGTCCGGCCAAGGTGCTTGACGATGGCCTTCTTCAACACCATCGGGTCGACTGCGTCATGCTTGCGATAGATCACCTTACCGCCCGGAGCGATCAACACCGTGTACGGCACCGGACCGGGCCACTTCGGGTCGAGCGCTTCGGCCAATTGGTCCCGATCGTCCGACTCGAATAGGTAATTGGCCGAGGAAACGTGCTTCTTCGTGAGGAACTTCAGTGCCTGGTCTCGGTTCTCTATGCTATCGAGGCTGATCGTGATCATCTCGAAACGCCGTCCGCGGTACATGCGATTGATCGTGACCAGTTCCGACAGCTCCTCGACACACGGAATACACCACGTCGCCCAGATGTTGATCAGCCGAAGGTTTCGCGTGTCGTTCTTGACCAACTCCTTCACACGCGCTGCGTCGATCGTCCCCAGCGAGACGCGTTCTGCGTCCCATCGTTTCACGGTTTCTTCGGCACTTTTCCGTTTGTCGGACCATTTCGTAGAACAACCGAAGATCCGGGTTTTCTGAACCGGCACAGGCTTGCCGGCCAGCAGAGCCTCGATCGCGTTGCGTGCGTCGTGCGACCGGACCGGACCGACTTCCGAATCGTCGACACGGCCCACGTAGCGGAGCTTTCTTCCGTCGTCGAAGATGAACACGTGCGGCGTGGCCAACGCTCCGTAAGCGGCCGATACGTCTTGCGTGTCGCCGTCATACAAATAGGGGAACTCGAAACTCATGTCCTTGGCCCGGATCTTCATGTCCGCCAGCGAATCGCCCAGGTCCGAGTATCCCAGTTCGTCGAGCCGGACCGCTTTCGGATCGTTCGGCGAGATGGCCAGGATAGCCACGCCTCGATCCTTGTAATCGGCATGCAAGCGGATCAATCGGTCTTCGTAGGCCTGGGCCGTCGGACAGTGGTTGCAGGTGAACACCACGATCAGTATCTTAGCGTCGGCAAAGTCTGCGAGTTGATAAGTCTTTCCGTCCACGCCGGGCAGCTTGAAATCCGGGGCGGCTGTTCCAATCTCCAGGGTCTTCATTCCCGGCGGCGCCGACCAAACGGCCGAACCCGACAACAGAATCGCCACGCAACAGCCGATGCAAGTGCTAAATCGTAACATAGCTTTTTCCCTCCTGATATCTCTGCTTCACTTTTTTGAGAAACAATCGGCCAGCGACACGGCGCCATCATACCACACGGCAGGCCATCTGCCTACGCTTCAGCACGGATCGGCGCAGAGGGGCCGTCGCATAGCCGGCCGCACGGTTTCGGACGGAAACGCAGGGCTACAACGCCCGCCATGCCTCCGGCCGAAGTGCTGATTGACCCTCGGCCTGTGCCTGATCCAGCGTGGCCAACAGACGTGCCTTGTCCCGCGATAGGGTTCCGGCCAGTGGAAGGTAGTTCGAGGCATGGTTCGTGCGGAAAATGCAACGCGAGAGGCCGTTCAGATGAGTTACGACCTGACGCAACTCGCCGAGCAACTCGCCAGGCTGCATCAACTGGAAGTCACCCGACTGGCATTGGCGGTGCAACTCGGTCCCGGGAAGGAGCATCAGCGTTAGCATTGAAAGATAACGCGGATCCATCGCACTGACGACCCGGCCGGTCTCTTCGGCATGTTGCGAGGAGAGTTCGATCCCGCCTAGCCCCAACAACGCGATGACCGAGACCCGAATTCCCGCCTGTTGTGCCTTCTGCACGGCCTCGACCATTTCGGATGCGGTGGCGCCTTTATCGATGCGTCGAAGAACCTCGTCGCTTCCGCTCTCCAAGCCCAGGTAGACGATTTCCAGGTTCTTCTGGCGCAACAGTTGAAGGTCCGCTTCGCTCTTGCCCAGCAGATCGCGCGCGTTGGCGTAGATCCCCACGCGTCGCAAAGAAGGAAACCCGGAGGCCAGCGCATCGAGGATGCCCACAAGCCGCGGCGTGCTCAGCACCAGTGCGTTTCCATCGGCAAGGAAGACGCGTCGTGTGTCGGGAAACCGCTGTTGCGCCAGCGCGATGTCGTCGAGCACCTCGCGCTGAGGCCGGGCACGGAACGGCTTGTCCGCGTAAGTGCCGCAGAACGTACAGCGGTTGTGAGAACAGCCGTACGTGACCTGCAGGATGTAGCTGTCGGCCTCGCTGGGAGGTCGAATGACAATGCCTTCGTATTGCATTCGCGTTACTTGTACCGGTAGATGATGTGGTATCCAAAAGGCGTTTCGACGATGTCTGTGACCTTTCCAACCTCACAAGCGAAAACGGCATCGTCGAACGCCGGCGCCATCGCGCCCTGCGGAAACTCTCCGAGCTCTCCGCCACGCGGTCCGCTGGGTCCGTCGCTGTACTCTCGGGCCAAATCCTCGAACTGATCGCCTGCTCGAGCTCGCTCTAGACACTCCTGAGCTCGTGCGAGCGCCTCTTCTTTCGTGCGCGTGATACTTGCCGCCGCCTGCATGGAACCCGCATATTGCACCAATACGTGTTTTGCGCTGGCCTTGAGGATAACTTGAATCTCCTGCCGGCGAATGATGTGATATCCGAAGGGTGTTTCGACGGTATCGCTGACTCCTCCAATCGGAAGCTTCATGGCGGCCTCGCTGAACAGATTCACCATTTGCTCCGGCCTGAAGTTACCGAGACTGCCACCCCGCGGTCCGCTGGGGCCGTCCGAGTATTCCTTGGCCAATGCGGCGAAATCGGCGTCCTCCGCCTTTGCCTTCTCGGCAACCTCTTGCGCCAGGGCCAACGCTTCCTCCTTGCTTCGCACGACATCCGCCTCCGCTCGTTCGCTGCCCTTGTACATGATCAGAATGTGGGCGGCGCTGAGTTCGCTTGGCTGCTCGGCTTCCGATTCCGCGACGACCTGCCCCGGCGGCTTGTCAGGCGCTTGGCTGCCGTCGTCACGGCCGCAACCAGAAGCGAGTGTGATCGCCGCCGCAAGAAGGGCAGCGAATTCGCGTATCCGGGTTTTCTTCACAATTAGTCCCCTGTTCGTGAACTGTGGTTTGAGATTGGTTTCTCGGTGAGTCATGCCATCCAAAATGGGGGCTCTAGTCGGCATGGGCAGCCCGGCAGGCTCCCGAGCCACAAGCCCCGAGTATCGCACACCTTGGCCGGAATGTCCACAGCCGAAGCATGAACGGCATTTGCCCCCATCAGACAAAGTCGCATCGACTTGACATGGTCGACCGCCTCGGGGGATACTCATGGCACGGCCAGACAGCAGCAGCCTCGCAAGGGAACTCGAATCAGTCAGGTCATCATGAACAGGAAACTTCTGCCCATTATCGTCCAGAGAAACGTGGCACTTGCTGGTCTCTTGCTCCTGTTGTCGGTTCACGCTCGTTCCGATGATGGCGATACGTCGGCGCATCGCATGCCGCCGCCTGCCAGACTCGCGCTTGAACTGAACCGGGGAATCAGCATTGACCGCCAGTTCCGTTCGATCCCGCCTGAGCCCATCATGAGAATCACGCCGGAAGACATTCAATTGATCAAGTCCATGGGATTCGAATTCGTCAAACTCATTGTCAATCCCGAGCCACTGATGTCAGGCAACCGGCTGGACAGTTCGAACCGATGGTATCTGAAGAAGATTGTCGACCTTGCGGCGGATGAAGGATTACCGGTTGTGGTGTGTATTCATCCCGAGTGGGAATTCAAGAAGGTCATCCTCAGCGAGCCGGAGGAGTTTTCCCGGTTCCTCGGGTTTCTTGAAGACACGGGGCGGTTCCTTGCGGCCGAATGGACGCCGAAGCAGCTTGCCTTTCAGTTGATCACCGAACCTGGGGCTAACGCGATGGATTGGAACGAACTACAGCCTCGGATGTGGCAAGCCGCCCGCCGCGCGATGCCGAAACATACCCTGATCCTTGCAGGGGATAAGGTGGGCAAGATCGAGGGCTTGATCACAACCAGACCGGTCAGCGACGCGAATGTCATTTACAGCTTCACCTTTTACGATCCGTTCGTTCTTACGCTGCAAGGCGCTCAGTGGTTGACGCCCGAATGGTGGTCTCACTTGGGCCCCGTTCCTTATCCTTCAAGCCCCGAGATTATGGCCGACCGCATGCCGGCACTTCTCGATAAGATCCCCTCGAGTCCCGACGAGTGGCGCCCTACCGTCCGACGCATATTGACCGACTACGCCGCGGCTCGTTGGAATCGAGAAATGATTGCCGCACGAGTCAAGAAACTGGCGATCTGGAACACCTCCCACGGCGGTGGGCTGAGAATATGGTGTGCGGAATTCGGATGTTATCAGCGTACGATTGATCCCGCGGATAGGTATCGGTACGTCAAAGACGTACGCCAGGCATTCGAGCAGAACGGCATCGGATGGGCCTATTGGTCCTATAACGAGACGTTAACCGTCATGACACCCGACCGCAAGCCGTTCGGACCGGCCAATTCCCAGACGCCGGATAAGAAGATGCTCGAGGCACTGTTCGCAACGCATGGCAGGTAACCTTCGAATCGAGAGACTTCAATCCGTCTGGCCGGGCTTTGCCAGATCGCGATGAGCCATTTCGAGAGTTTTCGGATGCTTGCCAAGAATCTCGCCGATCACCTTGTACGGATGGGGGTATTCACGTACAATCTCGTACTGTCGTTATCCGAACCAGAGTTCAAGAACGGCATGTCCGTCGTAGGACTAGATGGTCCGGTTTTCTGAATTCATTGACGGTGTCCGGGAATTCCGTAGGTCAGGGCTTGCCCTGACGTTTTCTGGGACGTGTTTCGTCACTCCACTGCGTCAGGGCTGACCTACAGCGTTTTTTGCTTCCCGAATTCCCGGACATCCTCAACTAACTACTTCTTACCATGCCCCAACGTTCCATGGCCAAGCGCCTCTGGTACCGTCTGATTCAACGTGGATGTCAGCTTGTCGGCGTGGTTGCATTTCAGGTTCGGTATACGGGCCGAGAGAATATCCCTGCGGAAGGCGGGGTCTTGGTCATCTCTAATCACCAAAGCCATTTCGACCCGGCGCTGATCGGCTTGGGCTGCCCACGGCAGATGAACTACTTGGCCCGGGATACCCTTTTTCACTTTGCGCCGTTCCGCTGGCTGATCAGGTCGCTGGACGCGATTCCGATCAATCGGGAAGGGATTGGACTGGCCGGCATCAGGGAATCGTTGCGGCGATTGAAACGTGGTGAGGTGGTGCTCATCTTTCCCGAGGGTACCAGATCGCCGGACGGCCGGATTGCCCCATTCCGACCGGGCTTCACGGCGTTGGCGGTTCGCTCGAAGGCAGCGATTCTTCCCGCGGCGATCGAGGGCGCTAATCTGGCTTGGCCTCGGCATCAGAAATTACCCGGACTGGGCCGGATATGCGTACACTACGGAAAGCCCATATTGCCAGAGGAGCTTGTCGGATGCGACGAACGCGAGTTGGTCGAAGAGGTTCAACGGCGCGTTAGGGCATGCCACGCTCGGTTGCGAGAACACTCGATATTCAGTTCTGCCAGATGACACCCGTACTCCAAGGCCGAAAGGAAGGGTGACGCCGGGTGTACACGTTTTTGCGGTTCACGGTTCAGAGCTCAGCACTTGGAACGTGTAAAGGAATTACTTCCGGAATTCGTTTAGCCGCCGCCGGCACGGCGGTGAGGGTCAGATCGCCAATCTCATCGCCGTGCCGACGACTAAACGACGGAACTCCGGAATCGGGAAGTAATTTTTCAAGTCCTTGGACTGAACATTTGCCCCAAAATTCTGAACCCTGAACCCCGAACCCTACCACTTTGGTTGCGACTCTTCCGCACCAGGAAGAAACGGGCTGCAAGCGACCCCGCTAAACGTGAGAATCAGCAACCGATTCGCACTGCGCCACCCCTCGCAAGAACGTTCGGTGTCTGCTAACATCTTGGTCATGGCCACGACTCCCATGATGAAGCAGTATGAGGAAGCGAAACGGGCGTCTCCCGGTGCGCTGTTGTTGTTTCGGATGGGGGATTTTTATGAGCTGTTCCACGACGATGCCAAGACGGCCGCCGCGCTGCTGGGGTTGGCCCTGACCAGCCGGGAAAAGGGCGAAAACGGCACGCCCATGGCCGGATTCCCCCACCATCAACTCGACGGCTATCTGGGCAAACTGATCGCGGCCGGGCAGCGGGTGGCCGTTTGCGATCAGGTCGAGGATCCCAAGCAGGCCAAGGGACTCGTGCGCCGCGAAGTCACCCGGATCGTTACGCCCGGCACGGTCACCGACGAGGCCCTGCTGGACCCGAAACAGAGCAATTTCCTGGCGGCCGTGGCCCCGGGTGACCCGGCCGGCATGGCTTGGGTCGAGCTGTCGACCGGACGCTTCACCGCGATGGCCTTTCCCTCGGCCCGATTGGTCGACCAGTTGGCCCGCATCGCGCCGGCCGAATGCCTGACCAGCGAAGACGGCGAGCCGCTGCCCACGGGCATCGATGAGCGGATGATGGTCACAAAGCGTCCCGATTGGGCCTTTTCGCATCAGGCGGCCCGAGAGGCGTTGACCAAGCATTTCGGCACGGCCACGCTGGAAGGGTTCGGTTGGGAGCCGGACGACGGCAGCATCGACACGCCCGCCATTCGGGCGGCCGGGGCCGTGTTGGATTACCTGCAAGAGACGCAAAAGAGTTCCTTGGACCATGTCGATCGGCTGATCCCCTATCGCAGCTCGGGCACGCTCGAGATCGACGAGGCCAGCCGCCGCAGCCTCGAAATTTCCCGAACCATTCGCGATGGGCGTCGCGAGGGGTCCTTGCTGGCCGTGTTGGATCGCACGGTCACGGCCATGGGATCGCGGATGCTGGGCGATTGGGTGGCCAATCCGTTGATCGATGCGAAAATGATCCGCGCGCGACACGATGCGGTCGAGGAGCTGATCGGCGAGCCGGACTTGGCGGCCGATCTGCAGCAGGCGTTACGCGGCGTGTACGACGTCGAACGGTTGTTGGCCCGCGTGACGACCGGCCGGGCAACGCCGCGGGATCTGAGTTTCCTGGGCCGCACGCTACGATGCTTGCCGGCGCTGAAAGCCAAGCTGACGGCGCGGAAGAGCCGGTTGCTCAACGAACTAGAGGCCGAAATCGACCTGTGCGTCGACCTGCGCGGCCAACTCGAAGCGGCCCTGGCCGACGACTGTCCGTTGTTAAGCCGCGACGGCGGATTCATCCGCGAGGGGTTCAACCCGCGGCTCGACGAGCTGCGAGAATTGACCCACGGCGGCAAGCAGTGGAT
>CAYYOX010000038.1:0-1244 GCA_964473065.1 uncultured Planctomycetaceae bacterium
CTTACACTTGTCATTTTGAAAACGATCTCTGTTCAACATGTACTGACACTTGGCCGCTACCTGCTAATCAAAGTTTCCACGGGTTGCTATCTACTACCCCCATTATGCGACGCCGCTTAGTGCAGGCAAGTCCACTGCAAGCGGATAATTGCTCCGGATGTCCTGCCCCAGCCGTGGACCCGACCGAGAAGAAACAGAAAGATGGCCAAATTAATCTACCCGGGCACACTGGGCTAGTGGACAAAACGGGCAAAAACGGTAGGATATGGGCTAATTGAGGTGTCAAAGCCCCCGGGCTGCGTCCCGGGGGATCCCACCGAACGCAGTCGGCGGGCTTGTTGACGATCGCTCACTACAACTCAAGCAAGAGGATGGATCCATGGCACTGGCGGCGAATCGCGTATACCAAGATGACTGTATCCAGGGACTTGCCAAAATCGCGCCGGGCAGCGTCGATCTGGCTTTCGCCGATCCGCCCTTCAATATCGGATACGATTACGATGTCTATAAAGACAAACGGGCCGCGGACGACTACCTCGGGTGGACGCGGCAGTGGATGACCGGCGTGGACAAGGCCTTGAAGCCGGACGGCACGTTCTGGCTGGCTATCGGCGACGAGTATGCGGCCGAGTTGAAACTGATCGCGCAGAACGACATCGGGTTCGCCTGCCGGAGTTGGGTCATTTGGTATTACACGTTCGGGGTCAACTGCAAGGTCGCGTTCAGCCGTTCGCATACGCACTTGTTCCATTTCGTCAAGGACCCGAAGAACTTCACGTTCAATGCGGACGATCCGGCCGTTCGCATCCCTTCGGCACGGCAGTTGGTCTACGGCGATCGCCGCGCGAATCCGAAAGGCCGGCTGCCGGACAACACGTGGATCCTGCGACCGCAAGACGTGGCCGAGGGTTTTAAGCCGGATCACGACACGTGGTACTTCCCGCGCGTGGCCGGCACCTTTAGCGAGCGAGAAGGATTTCACGGCTGCCAGATGCCCGAGCAACTCCTGGGTCGCATCATCCGTTGCTGCTCGAACCCGACCGACATCGTGTTGGATCCGTTCGGCGGTAGCGGGACGACGTTCACCGTGGCGAAGAAGCTGGATCGACAATGGATCGGGTTCGAGCTTTCCGAGGACTACGTGAAGCACATCAAGAGTCGGCTGCGGAAGACGAAGCCCGGGGCTTTGCTGGACGGGGCGGCCGATCCGCTGGCCAGTGCGCCGACGACTCGGGCGGGCCGAA
>CAYYOX010000038.1:1344-20401 GCA_964473065.1 uncultured Planctomycetaceae bacterium
GCCGACCCGGAACTCAACGCGACGTTCGTCGACGCGTGCAAGAAGAGCGGCTTGGAGGGGAGTCCGGTCCAGTGGAATCAGGCTTTGCTGCGGATCCGCAAGACGGGCAAGCTGCCGGGTTTGAAAAGCCGGGCCAAAACGTTCACGTTCAGCCAGATGGATCCCTTCAGTTTCGCCAGCGAGATTGCCATGCAGCAATTGAGCACCGAATACGACGCGACCCTAGACGGGCTCCTCTGCGACCCGAAGCTGGCCGCCCGATTCGACCAGATCGCGGCGTCGTTTGCGCCCGGTTACTCGCCGTTGGAATATCGCTGGGCCGCCCTGGCCATCCGCAAGCGAGCCAAGACGGCGAAGAAACTGGCCGCCCAACTGCACGAGCAATGGCAGGCGATGAAGCTTCCGCGGGCGAAACCGATTACGTTGAACGGTTGGGGTAAGTACGAATGCCCGGGCGTTTACGTGCTTAGCGGCCGAAATCGGCAACAACTTTACGTCGGCGAGACGCAAAACGTCGCCCGCCGATTAGGGCAAATTGCCGAGGTGGATTCCTGGGAGAGTTTCGGGCCTTCCTCGGTAAAGATCATTTCCGACGTAACCAAGCCGATCGGGTTGCAGTCCTTTCTGATCCACAAGCTCCAGCCCGTGCTGAATTCCCAACTCTTGCTTCCCGATCTCGACGCGGTGGCGTAAGAGCCGGCCCTTATTTCCAGGGCTGACGCCCTGGGCTATTGACTGCCGTCCCTTCGGGACTAAAGATTGCGGCTATTTCTCGCAGTAGTCGATGGTTCGGGCCAGTTCGCTTTGCAGATCCTGTCGGCGGACGATGCGGTCGATGAAACCGTGTTCCAGGAGAAACTCGCTGGTCTGAAAGCCTTTGGGTAACTCGATTCGGATCGTGGCTTTGATAGTTCTCGGGCCGGCGAAACCAATCAGGGCCTTGGGCTCGGCGAACACGACGTCGCCCAGCGAGGCGAAACTGGCCGCCACGCCGCCCATGGTCGGGTTGGTTAGCACGGAAATGAACAGTCCGCCGGCCTGATCGAAGCGCGCCAAGGCGGCCGACACTTTCGCCATTTGCATCAACGAGAACATGCCTTCGTGCATTCGAGCCCCGCCGCCGGAGCCGGAGATGATAATCAGCGGCAAGTTCCCTTCGGTCGCCCGTTCGATGGTTCGAGTGAGTTTCTCACCCACGACCGAGCCCATGCTCCCCATGATGAAGGCGGAATCGGTCACGCCGAAGGCCACCCGCCGGGCACGGATCATTCCGGTTCCGACCACGGCCGCGTCATTGAGCCCGGTTCGCTGCTGCTCCTCGACGAGGCGATCCTTGTAAGGCCTTTTGTCGACGAAATTCAGAGGATCGGCCGGCATCAGGTCGGCGTCCCACTCCTCGAATGTCCCTTCGTCGAGGATCTGGCGAATCCGTTCTCGGGCGGAGACGTACCAGTGGTAGTCGCACTCGGGACAAACGCCCAGTCGTTTCTCCGCTTCCTTGCGAAAGATCGTGGCCTGGCATCCGGGGCACCGCTTCCAAAGACCTTCCGGCACACCCCGCTTGGGATGCTTCAGCGGCTGCTTCAATCCATTCGGTTCAGAACTGGTAGCCATGGGAGTTGGGGTTTCGGGTTAGGGGTTGGTGAACTGTGCCGCGCTAGGTGCTAATTCCCGTTTGCCAACACTTCTTCAAGCTCGACCGAGAGAACTTCCCAGCGACCGTTTCCGTTGGTCAGTTTCCAGAGGTCACCCAGTTCGTCGTGCTTAAGGAAGCGTCGCACCAGGCTGGCCAGCGGTTCGGGTACGACCAGTCCGATGACGCCTTCCTTGTGGCGCTTGGCCAATTTGGTGACCGCGGCATGAACGCGCTGGTCGGCCTCGGCGAGCATTTCGCCCTCCGGCGGACACACATTCTCGGGCTGTTCCTGCCACTGCTTATAAACTTTCGGCTGCTTTTGACGCACGTCCTCGACCAGCATTCCCTGCCAGAGACCGTGATCGAGGTTTTGCATTTTTTCCAACTTCTTGAACTTTGCCCCCAATCCTTTGGCAATGGCTTTGGCCGTCTGTTGAGCCGGCTGACACGGGGGAGCATAGACGGTTTCGATCTCCAACTCGGCCAGCTCTTCGATCACCTTGGCCACTTCGCCGGCGCCCTTTTCGTTCAGGGGAACATCCAGAGCGCCTTGGATGCGTTGTTGCTGATCGTAGTCGGTCGATCCGGGTCGGATGAGTACAATTTGAAGCATTACTAAGCCCGTACGTCTTTCGTTGATGTGACTAGACCGGTCAACTGAGCGATCCGGTCGGTATAGTTGTCTTCTGCAAACAGGGCCGTTCCGGTGACGAACAGGTCGGCCCCGGCCGCGGCACAATCTCCAATGGTCTCCGGGTTGATACCCCCGTCGACCGACAGCAGCAGTTCCGGCCCCGCCAGAGTGCGAAGCCGGCGTAGTTTCTTCATGGCGACCGGATCGAACTGTTGGCCGCCGAATCCCGGCATCACGCTCATCACCAACACCAGATCGCACAGATCGAGACACGACTCGATCGCCGCGACGGGCGTGGGCGGGTTCAAGGTAATGCCTGCACCGGCCCCGATGGCTCGGATCTGCTCGAGCAGCTCTCGCGGTTGATCGGTCGTCTCGATATGGAACGTGATCAAATCCGCACCGGCGTCGCGAAACAAGGGTGCGTAGCGAACCGGGTCGGAAATCATCAGATGCACGTCCAACGCCAACGCGGTAGTTCGGCGGACGGCCTCGACCACCGGCAGGCCGAAACTGATGTTCGGTACGAAATGGCCGTCCATGATGTCCAGGTGCAGAATCTTGGCCCCGGCTTCTTCCACGCGCCGGATTTCCGACTCGAGGTTCGCGAAATCGCACGCCAACAGCGACGGCCCGATCAGGGGCGTCGAGGAACGTAAATCGGCAAGTAATTCCCTCATGGACATACGCAATGCGCTCAAACGAGGCAGGAAAGATAAACGGCGGCCAAACTAGTAGACTAGTAGAGGTTTTGCGATAGATGCCCAGGCGGGTTTTTCCCGTCTGCTCACATGGTTGCTTTGCGATCGGAGTCTTTCGACCCGATCGCGAACCGCCTCGAAACTAAGAGTGACAAAACATGCCGGGGGTCAAGCGTCCCCGACCGCCGCATCAAAGGCTTTATTCTACCAACCGTTTGCCCACGCGTCAGCACTACTTTCGGGGGGATTTCGCAAGTCGTGTCCCAGCAACGAGTTGGGTCGCCGACAAGCCCCATTTTCCCGCACTTTCCCCAAAACTGCATAGCGCCTACTGCCTACTCTACTGATGATCCAGGTCCTCGGTCTGCGGCAAGTCGTCGATCTGTTCCAGACCGAAGAGTTTCAAAAATCGGTCGGTGGTGAAGTAACTGGCCGTGCGCCGTTTGGGATCCCGCCGCTCGATGCGCAATAATCCCCGGCGGACCAGTTGCGACAGCACGTGGTTGCACGGCCGACCTCGCAGACGGTTAATCTGTTCGGCGGTCAGCGGTTGCTCATAGGCGACGATCGCCAAGGTGTCGACGGCCGCTTGCGAGAGCCTTGCTTCCCGAATCTGGCCATAGAATCGATTCCGCACCGCTTGGAACGTCTCGCGTAGCATGAAGCGATAGCCGCTGCCGACATGTTCGATCCGATAAGGACAACCGTCGGCCGTGTAACGCCGATTGAGTTCTTCCACCAGCCGGGGAACCTCCTCCGCTTCGACTCCCCGCATGCGCTCGGCCGCGCCGGCAGGCGAAAGCGGTTCGTTCTTCGGATCACCCACGAACAGCATCGCTTCGAGGATCGACTGCGGACTGATCTCGCAAGGATCGTCCTGGGCAACCGGTTCGGATTCCACTTCAGGCTCGTCCGATTCGGGTTCAGCCGCTTCGGGCTCCTCCGCTTCTTCCGCCGGCGGAGCATCTTCGACACTCGGGTCAACCCCCATCGCTTGCGCGAACGCCTCGGTCAACTCGCTGAGCGAGACCGGCTGTTGCGGCGCCAGTTCGGGATGAGGGTCGGGCGTTTCGGGCATGGTTACGTGTCTGTCGGGTAGTGCAAAGCCGCAAGCGGGCTACTCGCGCTTGGCCACTTCGGCTTTCATGAAGTTCAGCCCGTCGGTCGCTAGTTGGATTTCGCTTTCGTACATCCGTCGCCAAATCTTGGTGGCCGGGATCAGCTTCTCCAACGCCAGGCCGAACGCTTCGATCACGAGAATGCCGTCGTAACCGATCTCTTTGAGCGTGTCGAAGTTCGCGTCCCAGCGGACATTGCCTTGGCCGGGCGTGCTGCGATCGTTCTCGGAAATATGCACATGGGCCAGGCAATCCTTCAATGTGCGGATGGCCTCGGGGACACTCTTCTCTTCGATATGGGCATGGAACGTGTCGTACATCATCTGGCATCGGGGATGATTGACCTCGGCACAGAATCGGGCCCCGTCGGCCGCCGTGTTGAGGAAATAGCACTCGAACCGGTTGAGATACTCGACGCCCAACGTCACGCCCACCGTCTCGGCATGTTCGGCCACTTCCCGCATACTCTCGACACCCCACTTCCACTCGTCGTCGGTCGGTCCCTTGCCGCTGAAATGGCCCAAGGCCGAATGGAACGGGCCGGCCATCACCTCGCACCCGGCCGCCGCGCAACAGTCAAGCGTCCGTTTGTTCCCGTCGATCCCCTTGCGCCGCACGGCCGGGTCGGGGCTGATCTGGTTCTCGTCGGGTCCCCGGACCGAAGTGCCGGTGCGCGAGAGGCCCAACTCGTCGAACCGCTTACCCCATTTCGCATAGTTGTCCAGGTCGTTGTCGAATACGGGAATCTCGATGGCGTCGTAGCCGATCCCTTTCAACTGATCCAACAGCGGCAGCATCTCGTCGGTCAACGTATCGGTCCACATCAGCAAGTTCATGCCAAAACGCATCGGTTGTCTCCTTGGGGGTGGGTTATGTTCTTTGAGTAGGAATACCTTCCAACAAGTCGTCCTTTCGGGCGGCCACCAGCGGCCGGACCTCGGCCAATAGGCGGCCGAAACTCTCGGGCAACGGGTCGAGACGCACCCGACGCATCACCTGACTGAGCCGATGCAACAGTTTCGCATCTTCGAAGTAATCCCACAAGATCTTCTCGCGGCAGAATCCACGAATCATGGGCAAAAGCCGCTCCGTCGGTCGGGGGGCCATCCGGTTGACCGCCGCCTCGACCCGCTGGGGATCGACCTGGGCGAGCGTTTCGTAAAAGGCCTCCAGCCGATCGGGGTTCTCGGCCGCCAGCGTGGCGTCCAGCAGGACTTCGGCCAGCAAATGACCCAGGAAACTGGGCCGCAAGCCCGTCTCGCCGTCCAGGGCGTCGCGTGCCATGGCCGTCAGTTGCAGGCACAATTCGACAAACGCCCGCGACCCGTGAAACAGGGCGTCGTCGCGAATGTGCTGCAAAATGCCTCCCGCCACGGCCGCCACGACCGGATCGCGGTCCTCAAGGAAAGGCGCCGCATATTTCGACCGCACCCGGACCTTCCGATCGACCGCGGTCAACCAGTCGGGCACACACGACCCGGCTGCGAAGTAGGGATCGTCAAGGAAGGTCATCGCGTGGGCGAGATAGTTCACTTTCGTCTCACATAGCTGCGACTGTTGGGCGCGCCAATCCGGAAAAAGGCGACTGTCACCTTATTCCTTCTCAGCCGTCGACCGGCTCGATGACTTGGCGGCAGTTTGGCAGCGATGTCAAAAACAGTTTGCCGTAGGCTTTGGTTCGGATTCTCGGGTCGAGGATTACGACCATACCTGTGTCGCGCTTGCTGCGAATCAGCCGGCCGAACCCTTGCTTGAGCTTGAGGATCGCCTCGGGTAATTGGTATTGGCCGAAGGGACTCCCGCCTCGTTGGCGGATGGCTTCGAGTCGGGCTTCCAGCAGCGGTTGGTCGGGCACACTGAACGGCAGCCGCGTGATGATTACGTTCTGCAACGCGTCGCCCGGCACGTCCACGCCTTGCCAGAAACTGTCCGTGCCAAACAGTACCGATCGCGGGTTCTTCTTGAACTTATCGAGCATCTGGGTGCGCGGCATCCCTTCGGCCTGGGAGAGTAGCTGCAAATCGTTTTCGGCCAGCCAAGGTGTCAAGGCGGCGGCGATTTGTCGCATCAGGGCGTAGCTGGTAAACAGCACGAACGCCCGACCTTCCGTACGACCGACATAGCGCCGAACCATCTCGACCACGCGACGCTCGTAGGCCGCTTTCTCTGAGCCCGGGTCGGGCATCCCCTCGGGCAGAATCAGTTGGGCCTGCTGTTGGTAATCGAACGGGCTGCCCAGGCAGAGCGTTTGGACGTCGTCGAGCCCGACGCGCGAGGTGAAGAAATCGAAGCTCTTCCCGCCGGTGGCCAAGGTGGCGCTGGTCATCACCACGGTGGGGACCTTGTCGAAGAGGTGTTCCTTAAGCACCGGGCCGACATCGATCGGGGCCGCCGCCAGACTGACCCGCGGCCAGCGTCTTCGTTGCGTGACTTCAACCCAATAGACCGAGTCGGCGACCCCTTGAGTCCGCCACTGCTCGACTTCCAAGGCCAGTGCTTCGAGCCGATTGGCGGCGGCGGTGAAGTCTTGCTGCTCTTCGACCTTTTTGAGCTTCTCCCCACAGCGGCGGACCATACCGGAGAGTTTACCCAAGGCTTCGCTCAGCGTGTTTTTGAACAGTTTCGGTTCGCGGACCCGGCCGTTACCCTGCTGAGTCTCGTGCCACTGGGCAATGTCTCCGAAGAACATGTCGGCCCGATGTCGACATTCGGAGACCTGTTGCTGGGGCTCGCGCAGACGGTGATGGACCAGTAGCCCGCGGTTGGTGCGATCGTTGTAGAGTCTTCGCAGGATGTAGTCGACTTGCCCGTTGGTTACTCTCAATCCCAAATGGGCGCCGGCCACTGCTTCCATGGTGTGGGCCTCGTCGAAGATCGCCACGTCGTAGTTGGGCAGAATGCTCACCTGGTTGCGACGCAGGGCCAGATCGCTGAAGAACAGGGCATGGTTGACGATCAGGATCTGGGCGTTTTGCATCCGCCGCCGGGCCTGGTAGTAGAAGCATTCGGCGTGATGCGGACATTGCCGGCCCATGCAATTGCCGTGATCGCTGGACACCTCGTCCCACACCGACGGCATGGGGCGAAAGGGCAAATCGGCCAGCGACCCGTCGGTCGTCTCCTTGGCCCAAGTCTTGATCTGCCGCAACTGCTCGTACTCTTCGTCGTCGGCAAACAGGCTGCCGGCCCGAGCCATGGCGTTGTCGAGTCGACGCAGGCTGAGGTAGTTGCTTCGCCCCTTGACCAGCACGGCCGTGAATTCCAGCGGGATGACGCTGTTCAGGAAGGGGATATCCTTCGTGATGAGCTGTTCCTGGAGGCTGATTGTATGGGTCGAGATGACCACGCGTCGCGGCTTTTCGTCCTTGGCTGGTTGTGCCGCCGCCAGGATGGCCGGCGCCAGGTAGGCGAAGCTCTTGCCCACGCCCGTGCCCGCCTCGACGACCAGATGATGCTTGCCGACAACCGCCGCGTCGACCGCCTCGGCCATGGCCAACTGCTCTTGTCGGTGTTCGTAATTATCGAGCCGGGCAGCGATTCGCCCGTCAGGTCCCAGGATTTCGGCCGGTTTGAGCATAAAATGTAGCCTACCAAGTCGCCGGAGAAGCCGATAGGGCGGCCGGAAACCGGGTGTCAAAGCCCCCGGATTGCATCCGGGGGATCCCACCGACGCAGTCGGCGGGCTTGGGGATAACTCGAATTGAATTGATCAAGATTTGCTCGCCCGCGACGAATAACGTCTCAAGCCCCGGTCCGCGCCGAGTGCGCTGGACGTGTATCCCCACTTTTGGTATGATTCGGGCCGATTGGGCGTACGTTGTCAGTTTCCCTTGTTCAAAGTCCCGGAGGGATGATGCTATGGCGATCGAGTTCCGCTGCACGGAATGTCAGAAACTGCTTCGCACGGGCGACGACACGGCGGGCAAGCAGGCTAAATGTCCCGAGTGCGGGAGCCTGACGACCGTTCCCAGTGCGACCGAGACGCCCGGGGAAGTCCCGCCCGAAATCCCACCGCCTCCGCCGCCAGAGACGCCCGGCAGCCCGTTCGGAGCGAGGGGGCCCGAGCCGTCGTCGTCGGCCGACCCGAATAATCCCTATGCCTCGCCGGCTGCCTTTCCCGCGCCGGCCACGCCCTTTGCGACCGGACACGGCGAGTTGAATCCGACGATCATCGACTTCGGGGACATCTTCAGCCGAACGTGGGAGATCTTCAAAGTCCATTGGGGGATGTGCCTGGTGGTGTTGGTCATCGTATTCTTGATCAACATGGCCTTCAACGTGACGGTGAGTGTGGGGATGAATCTCATGGCCATGGCCGGGGGAGACCCATTTCTTGCCCTGGCTTTCAGTCTTGTCGGCAATGTTTGCACTACTCTGTTCGGTATCTGGCTGAGCATCGGGCAAACGATTTACTTCCTGAAGATTTGCCGGGGCCAGCAGGCAGAGATCGGAGAGATCTTCCGCGGCGGCCCCTATTTCCTGCCGGTTCTCGGGGCCAGTATCCTGGTCGGGTTGATTGTCATCTTGGGTTTTGCGTTGCTGATTGTCCCGGGCGTCATCTTCTCGTTGATGTTCGCACAGTACTACTACCTGATCATCGATCGCAAGGTCGGCGTGATGGAGTCGCTGGACGTCTCGCGACAATTGATGGTCGGAAACAAGCTCACGCTGTTTGCGATCAACCTTGTCGCGACCCTACTCGGCATGTTGGTCATATTGTGTACCTGCGGCTTGGGAGCATTGGCCGTTGTGCCGTTTTTGGCCCTGCTTTATGCGGTCGTCTACCTGGCCATCACGGGGCAGCCGACCGCCGATCAGATGATGGCTCGTACTTCCCTCGGATAACCAGTCGAACTGCATGGAGACAGGTCTTATGCCAATCGAATTTCGCTGCACCGAATGTCAGAAACTGCTTCGCACGGGTGACGACACGGCGGGCAAGCAGGCGAAATGTCCCGAGTGCGGGGGCCTGATGACCGTGCCCAGTGTGTCCGAGACGCCTCGGGAAGTCCCGCCCGAGGTTCCGCCGGCTGCGCCGCCGGAGACGCCCGGCAGCCCGTTTTCAGCGACGGGTCCCGAACCGTCCGCGGTCGGTGATCCGGAGAACCCCTATCAAGCGCCGACCCAATATGGCCCGGCCGAGCAGATGCCCTTCGGCATATCGGAAGCCTATGCGTCGAGCCGCGTGGCCGGGCCAGCCATTGCGCTGATCGTCACCGGCGCCTTGGGGATTGCCATACAAGTGGCGAACTTCGCCAGCGTGTTCCTGCAGATCGGCATGATGGGAGGAGGCCGCGGAGCAATGCAGCCGTTTCCCATAGCGATGCCCGTGGGAATCATGGGCGTGCAATACGCGGTGTCGTTCATCCTGGGGATCGTGGTGATTCTCGGGGCAATCAAGATGAAGAACCTTCAGAGCTACGGGTTTGCCATGGCGGCGGCCATCATCGCCATGATCCCCTGCATTTCACCCTTCTGGCCGCTAGGTCTGCCATTCGGGATCTGGGCCCTGGTAGTGCTCTGCGACGACCAAGTCAAAGCAGCCTTTCGAGGTTGACCAAAACAGTATTCCACCACCAAGTTCCCCACCACCAAGTTCGTCGTTTAGCGGTCGGGCTTGCCCGACGTTTTGTTGCCAAAAAACCAATGAGCCAGTCCCACGCACAACCCGTCCCACAAATCGCCACACGGCGGACCGTGTGGTGGTTGATTCCCGTGGGCTTGGTTTTTGCCTTGGCACTGGCGGTCCTCTGGTGGGTCGACCCGCGGCAATGGCATTTGCCGTTGTGCGCGCTTCATGCGGCCACCGGATGGCATTGTCCGGGATGCGGGGCTACTCGGGCGACCCACGATCTCTTGCACGGGCAGTTGCTCTCGGCGATTCAGAGTAACGCGTTCTGGGTTCTCGCCTTGCCGGGCATCTTTTACACGCTGGCGTCGGAGGTCCGCCATAGCGTGCTCGGCCGACCCTTGCCGGGCAATCCGGCCGGAAGACCGTGGCTGCTGGTCGCCGTGGCCGCGGGGGCCGTGCTATTTGGCGTGCTGCGGAATATCCCGATCTATCCGCTGATGTTCCTGGCGCCGCCGGGGTGATGTACGGGAAAACGTGTTTCGCCGCCCGCAACAACGCGGCAGATGGGTGGCTGGGGCAAAGCGGAGCGGTGCCCCAGTGCTTCAGGTCTGGGGCTTCGCTGCGCTCAGCCACCAGCCACCCAACGGTCGCGGCTTTGTAGGGGGCGCGACCAACGGTCGCGGCTTTATAGCAACTTGTCCAACTGGTCGACTAGGGTGTCGAAGTAATCCATGGCGGCGTCGACGGCGTGGGGTTGCTGCATGTCGACTCCCGCATCGCGTAGCAGGTCGAGCGGGTCTTTCGAGCATCCGGCGCTGAGGAAGCCCAGGTAGGCGTCGCGCTCTTGGCGACCACCCTGAAGCACGCGGTTGGCCAAGGCAATGGCGGCCGACATGCCGGTCGCATATTTGTAGACGTAGAACGCCCGATAGAAATGCGGAATGCGAAAGCACTCCAGTGCGAGTTGGTCGTCGACCACGAAGTTGGGGCCGAAGTAGGCGGTGAGCAACTCGCGATAGACCTCTTTGAAACGGTCGACGGTGAGCGGCTCGCCCGCCTCGGCCAGCTCGTGAACGATCTTTTCGAATTCGGCGAACATCGTCTGGCGGATGATGGTGCCGCGAATGGCGTCGATGTCGCGATTCACCAGGTAGGCTCGCTCCGCGCGCGTCTTGGCCCGGGCCATCAGGTGGCGGGAGAGGAGTTGCTCGTTGAAGGTGCTGGCGACCTCGGCCACGAAGATCACGTAGTCGTAGTAGGCATAAGGTTGGTTCTTGGCCGAATAGTGGCTGTGCATCGAGTGCCCGGCCTCGTGGGCCAGGGTGAACACATGCTCGAGCACCTCGGGCTGATAGTTGGTCAGGATATAGGGCCAGCCGTCGTACGATCCGCAACTGAAGGCCCCGCTCTGCTTGCCGCGATTCTCGTACCGATCGCACCATCGTCCCGAAATCCCCTGCTTGAGCACGCCGCAATACTCGTTGCCCAACGGCGCCAGGGCCTTGAGGATCACGCTAACCGCCTGGCTCCACGTGTGTCGGGTTTGCAGGTGGGAAAGGATCGGCACGTAGGTGTCGTAGTGGCGGATCTCTCGCAGCCGCATCTTCCGCCGGCGGATGTCGTAGTAGCGGTGCAAGGCCGGCAGATGGCGATGGACCGAGCCGACCAGATTATCGTAGACGCTCACGGGCACCTGATCGGGAAACAGCGAGGCCTCCAGGGCGCTGGGGTGGTTCCGCGCACGCGCATAATAGATGTCGCGTTGCACGGAAGCATCGAGCGAGGCCGCCAAGGTGTGCTGATGGGCCGCGTATTGCTCGTAGTACTTCTTGAACGCCGTCTTTCGTACGCTCCGTTTGGGTGAGTGCAGAAGCGTGCCGAACGTGGCGTGGCTGAGCTCGATGCTACGGTCCTGCTCGTCCTTGACGGTCGCGAACTTCAGATCGGCGTCGTTAAGCTGCCGAAAGATCTGCCCGGCCGCCTGCGACATCTCGATCTGCATGGCCAGCAGCCGCTCTTCCTTTTTGCTCAAAGTGTGCGGCTTATAGCGCAGAAGGCGCTTAAGCATCAGCCGATAGGGGGCCAATCGTTTGTCGGCCAGGAAGCGTTTCATCTTGGCCGCAGGGATAGCCAGGATCTCCGGCCGGATGTAGCTGGCCTCCTCGGCCGCCCGACTGGCGACGTTGGTGAACCGCCCTTGCATCCGCTGAGCGGGACTGTCGGTCGTGTCCTCGGTCGTCTTCAAGAAGGCGTATATCCCCAGCCGTTCGCCGGCCCGATCGAAATCCAGGTCGAACTTCAGGCAGTCAACCAGGACCTTCACCTCAGCCAGCTTGCCACGGTATCGGGCGTACTGCTCGATCCGTTTCTCCCACTTCGTGAACGCCTTCTCCCAGGCCGATTCGTCGGAGAGCAGACTGCCAAGGTCCCAGGTGTCGGACTCTTTGACCTTACTGCGCGGAGGGAGCGGTTTTGCATCCTTGCTCATGGTAAACCTTTGGGGGAAATGACGAAGCTCGAATGACGAAGCCATTACCATCTTAACAGCACGGTTCCCCAGGCCAAGCCGGCGCCGAATCCGCTGAAGAGGATCTGGCTGCCCGGTTGGACGCGGCCTGCTCGAAAGGCCTCGTCCAGGGCCAAGGGAATGCTGGCGGCCGAGGTGTTTCCGTAACGCTCGAGGTTATTGAACACTTTTTTCGGGTCGATACCCAGGTCGTCGACGGCCGCGTCGATGATCCGCATGTTGGCCTGATGGAAGATGATCAGGTCGACGTCGTCCAGGGTCATGTCGGCCGCCCGAAGTACGTCGGAGATCGTTTCTCGCAACAGGCGAATGGCCCACTTGAAGATCGGACGCCCGTCCATTTGCAGAAAATGGCGAGGGTCGTCCACCTTGCATTTCGAGAAAGGCGTTCGCGAGCCTCCCAGCGGCCGGCACAACAAGTCCGCACCGGAACCATCGGCTCCCACGGCATACGCCAAGAGCCCTTGCGTCTGCTCGCCGGCAGCCACCAACACGGCCCCGGCGGCGTCGCCGAACAATGGATACGTGTGCTCGTCCTTAGGATTAACCACCCGGGAATTGCAGTCGGCGCCGATGATCAACGCCAACCGGCTGCAACCGGTCGCCACGTACTGCATGCCCGTGATTAGCGAAAAAATAAAACTCGCACAGGCGGCGTTGATGTCCATCGCCGGGGCAGTCAGCCCGAGCTTGTCTTGCACGAAGCAGGCGGTCGACGGCAACGGCATGTCGGGCGTGTAGGTGCCTACTAGCAACAGGTCGATCTCCTGCGGATCGACATCGGCCTGCTCGATGCACCGCCGTGCAGCCTCGACGGCCAAGTCGCTGGTCGCCACGTCCGGTTCGGCATGGCGCCGCTCGAGGATCCCGGTCCGTTGGACGATCCACTCCGCGTCGTACCCCAAGGCGGCCAAATCTTCGTTGCGCACCACATTGTCCGGCACACTGCTGCCGATCCCTACCACCCGGACCCCCATGAGGCTTCCGAGGCGAGAACGGCCGACTGGCAATTCGGTTTTGTCGGTTTCAGTGGTATTGCTGGCCATGGGGTGTTCTTGGCGTGGAGGTGGAATGCTAGCGGGGATTATTCATGGGTTTGTAGCTGCGTTCGCCAGAACGCGGGGCGTGTCCGATGGTTGCGGCCACGTTCTGGCGTGCTTCTGCGATGCAGTGGCACACACAGGCCGAGGCCGAAACATGAAGCCTAAAGCTTTCTCGCCGGGTACTCAACCCCTCTGCGGGCAGCGGTTAATGCTCCGAAAGGCAGACTGGTTGTGCTCTGTGACGTCTAGACCGGGTTGTTTCGGCTCGAATTCCGCCTTCATTTAGCTCTGCGGGGGGGTGCAATCGCTGGTTCAGACCGGTTAAACTGAGAGTCTACGCGTTTTCCCCGCCAATGAAACCCTGTGATTTCAGGTCCCCAGCTCGTTCGATCGGGCTCAGTCGGCCTCAACGGTTAAGCCTATGTGCGTCATGGCCATCCTCTACAAGGTAGCCCGCGATACCCCCATCCTAATTGCGTCGAATCGTGAAGAGTCGTTCGACCGCCCCACACAACAGCCGAAGATCCAGTCGGGTACGCCTCGGACGGTCTGTGGCATTGATCGCAAGGCCGGCGGCACCTGGCTGGGAGTGAATCAACGGGGGATGGTCGCGGCGGTCACGAATCGGAAGAAGAAGGACGTTCCGGCCGATCCCCGCTCGCGAGGGCTGTTGTGTCGGGAGTTGCTCAACTCGCGCAGTGCCAAGGAAGCGGCCCAGTATGCGGCCGAGGAACTGGCGACCGGGGCATACGCCGGGGCGAATTACATTTGTATTGATCTCGACTACGGGGCCGTAGTCTATGGCGGCGACGAGATCAAGATCGTCGAGCTCACGCCCGGGTTACACGTGCTCACCGACAGCAACCTGGACGACTTGAACGATCTGCGTCAGGACTACGTTCGCCGCACGTTCACGTTGCACAAGCTCGATTCGTCCGTTGCGTTCCTGGCGGTGGCCAGTCGGGCCTTTTCGCGCAAGCCGGACAGTGCCGGCCGAAGCGGAATCGTACGCACCGGCGGCGATTTCGGCACCGTCTCCTCGACGCTTCTGGCGCTCTCGGGAAAGATCTCGCAGGCCGTGCTGCAATACGCGCCCGGCCCGCCCAGCGAACACACCTACGACGACCTTTCCGCCTTGTTGCGTCAAGTCCTCTCGGCCGACAAGAACCGCCGCAAGAACCAAGCCAACGGAAACAACGGTTCGACCGACAAGCCAGAAGAAAATTCTGCGAACGGCAAAAAGCGAAAGAGCAAGAAATAGCATTTCGTGCAGCGGACCGCGACGATGAACCAATCGGAACGCCAGCCTCCTGACGCGACCAAGCGACCGCTTCGCTGGGGAGTGATCGCTTCGGTGGTGTTCCATGTGATTGTGCTTATCCTGCTGCTGATCTATCGGCCATGGCAGTCGGATGATTCCGCCCGGGACCAGACGCCCGCCGCTTTCGGCGCTGCGATAGCTACCCGGAAACCGCCGCCACCGGAAACGGAACCCTTGGTCCGCTCGGTCGATCAGGTCGAGCCGAGGCTCAACAGCGTGATCGAAGAGAGTCGGCAGCGAACCGACCAGCAGAACGTCGACGAGTTGACCCGGAAGATCGAGAAGCTCGACTCAATCTCCAGCGAGGAGTCGGTCGAGCAGTTGGCCGCCCGATTTCAGCAATGGTTGGGCACGAAACCCCGAGCCCAGCAACCGGCCACCGAACCGGTCGAGGGCGAGTTCGACGTCTCGACGGCCCAACTGCACGAAGTGCAACGCCACGGCAACCCGGACGGAAGTTGGACCTACACCTGCATCCTGCTGGACGCCGAGGGTCGCACCGTCGAGAGCGCCTTGGACGAAGAGCAGGGCCAGCGAGCCTACGAGGTGATGCAGAGCCTTAAAAACAGCCCCTTGGCCCAGCAAGTCTATCGCCAAATCACGATGCCGCTGTTGGACAAACTGCTGGACAAAATGCAGGACGATGGCCGAGGACCGATCCCGCAAAAACCGGAATCAAGCGAGCGGCAAGGCAGCGAGGAGTGAATTGCATTTCATGATGCGGAGCAAGCCCGTTTAGCCGCAAGAGAAAACACCAATGATAATAAGGAAAGAAAGTGCAGCCGATATAGGTCGAATCACAGGAATCCATAATCAAGCCTTCAACGGGCCGGACGAAGGACGAATTGTCGAGAACCTAAGAAGCAACAATAACCTTACTCTATCGCTTGTCTGTGAGATCGACGGCCAACTTGCCGGGCATATAGCCTACAGTCCAATTCGCAATGAGAAGGAAGAGGTTATCGGCATCGGCCTTGCCCCGCTCGGCGTGTTGCCTTCGCGGCAAAAGCAAGGCGTCGGCGCGCAACTCGTAGAGCACGGCAACCGGGCCGCCCTCGAGATGGGTTTTTCAAAAGTGTTCGTGCTTGGCGATCCGGAATACTACGGCCGATTTGGCTTCGTGCTGGCCAAAGAGTACAACTATTACTGCAAATTCGACCCGGAAGGCCATCATTTCATGGTCTCCGGAACACAAGAAAGAGAACCGCAAAAGACAACCGTGTATTACGGCAACGAATTTGACGGATAGACAGTAGGTCAGGGCTCGCCCTGACGGAACTTCTGACGTTATTTCAGGTCTGTCGCAAGCCGCAACGCGGCGACAGTCAATAGCCCAGGGCGTAAGCCCTGGTTGTTACTTCATTCACGACGATGGCTTCAGCAATAGGGCCATTTATGGTCCTTTCCGCCGCAGGCGGTATTAGACCCGGCGTTTACGCCGGGTTGTGCGGGCTCCACACGCCACGTTCTTGCCGTGCCCGTCTCGCCCCGGCTTTGCCGGGGCGAGACGGGCACGGCCGCGGGACTCGCTAGGCTATCTGACAACCCGTGCTAAAGCACGGGCCTAATACCGCCTACGGCGGAAAGGACCGTAAACGGCCCTGCGGGTCCTTATCCTCCATTCTCGATGACTTGTGTGTAACAACGAGGGCTTACGCCCTGGGCTATTGACTGTCGTCCCTTCGGGACTGAAGATTGCGAGGTGTTTCCGGTCGATAAAACACTTGACAAGGCCGATCCGACTGTTCACACTCAAAGCTCTGCGTTTCGGGAACACATCGTCGAGAAGGTCTCAGTAGGCCCGACAACCGCGAACCGTTACGTTCATTGTGGCATTCCAATCGTTATGGTTGGGGAAAGGAGTTTGGCGTGATATTCTGGAATGGTATGGGTTTTCTCGTAGTCGTATTTGTATTTGGGTTTTCGCTTATCGCAAATCTGATTACGAACAATATCACTGGCGGCGAAGAATACTGGAACTCGCACCAATGGCCCTTTGGAGTATCGTTGATTGTTGCGGGCGTTTTGTCGTGGGGCGTTGGCCGGCTTTTGGCCAGACGCAAGGCACGGACGTTAGTTGATAAAGAGACAGGGGAAGACGTAGTGCTGGAGTCCTACCATGCACTCTTCTTCGTCAAGATGCACTGGTGGGGACCGGTTTTCATAATACTGGGAGTGGGCGTTGCCATTGCCGACGTAATGCGATAGGAGCGATCATGAGTTGGCGACGACTGTTGGGGTTCGTGTCGGTTGTGTTCTTGCTTGCCCCGAATCAGACCGCTTGGGCTGAAGATCCTGCGTCCAAAACGCGGTCGTTTACCGACAAAACGCTGGTGGCTTGGGTCTACTTGGGCGACCTCGAACAACGCGGCAGCAGCGCGATCACGCTGTACGATGATCAGCAACGGTTCGACGGGATCGTCTTCGGCGAGCACACGCCGGGGAGATGGATGGCCGGCAGCGACTTTTTCCGTCGTACCCATGGCGACCAATCCGCTTGGCCGATCGAAACGGCCGACGAAAAGACCTTGGTGCAAATGGCCATCGTCTATCGAGGCAAGCGGATCACCATCTACCGTAACGGCGATCTCTACGCGCAATACCCGATCGAACGGCCCCAATCGTTCGACACCGACGCCAGGGTGCTCTTGGGCGTGCGCTACCTCGTCGGGGAATGTTTTCACGGGGCGATCGAGGAAGCGCGGGTTTACGACTCGCCCTTGGATGCGGAGACGATCGCCGGGCTGAAACCCAATCAGGCGTCCGACCCCAAGCCGCTCGGCCTGTGGACGTTCGAGGACGGCACGGCAACCGACGCCATGGGGACCTTTCTCCAAGGCAAACTGCGAGGCGGCGCCCGAATTGTCGACGGGCGGCTCCAGCTCGACGGCAAGACGGCCTATGCCGAATGCTATCGCCCGCGACCGCTTCTCGTGCAAGGCATGTTCTACAAGGCCCGCTCCCGCGAGACGGGCAACATGTGGGACACCTGGCTCTATCTGCACCAGGGGACCTACTACCTTTACTATCTGGCCAATGGCGGCGGCCCGTGGAACAACATCTCGATGGCCACCTCACCCGACGGCGTCCATTGGAAGGAACACGGCCGCGTGCTGAAGAAACGCGAAGATACCAAATGGATGGGGACCGGCTCGACATGGAAGTCGCCCAACTACGATCGGGACGGCAAGTTCTTCATGAACTTCTCCGAATGGCGCGGGCCGCGGCAGACGATCTTCTTCGCCGAGTCGACCGATCTGTTGAATTGGAAGAAACTGAGCACCAATCTGGAATTCAAGCAGGACACGCGCTGGTACGAACCCGACGGGCGTTGGGACTGTATCTATACCATCCCGCGTCCCGGCGGCGGGCTGTTCGGCTATTGGACGGCCACGCCCAAGCCGGAGACCGGCGGACGGTTCGGCTTCGGCCAAACGCTCGATGGCGTTACCTGGGAAGCCCTGCCGCCGCCGAAAACGCCCGGCTTGGCCGAAGGGGAAGCCGGCGCCGTCGAGCGAATCGGCGAGAAATACTACATGATGTTCGGCACCGGCGGCCTGATGATCACGCTCGCGGCAGATCGGCCCCAAGGCCCCTTCCTACCGGCCAAGAAGAACCTCCGCCTGCTCTCCGGACACACCTATTTCTCGCGATTCTTTCCCACACCCGACGGCGTACTGGTCAACCACCACGCGATCGCCCGCAACGGCGCGGTCTCGTTCGGACTGCTCAAGTCGACCGTAGTCGACGACGAACACGCATTGCGGCTCGGTTGGTGGCCGGGCAACGAGAAGCTCAAGCACGAAGCGGTCGAAGTTCGCCCGCCGGCCGATCAAGACGCGCCGATTGCCATGCTGGAAAGCACACTCGATGCGGCCCAAGGATTCATCCTCGAAGGGACGCTGGCCTTGCCCGAAACCAAGGACGCGCCACGGCGGGGTCTGTATATCGAATGTGGCCAAGGCGCCGGCTCGGCCGTGTTGTTCGACTCCCCCGGCGCGGCCGAGTTGGGGCCAATGCAGGCCGACGGTTCCGGCTTCAAGATGGAGAAACGCGTCGATCGCGAGATGCAATTCGCCACCCCGGCACGCTTCCGCCTGGTGTTGAAAGGCTCGCTGACGGAGTTCTACCTCGACGACATCCTGATAGAATGTTTCAGTCTGCCCGCCGACGCCACCGGCCGGATCGGCCTGATCCAAGGCGACGACACCAAAGCAATCACCAACCTCAGGGCATGGAAGTAGCCTGTTCGTGTGAGTTCAGCCGCGAGCGGTCCTTTGCCGCCCGCTTCGACGTGTGCCGCTGCTCAAACTCAAACACCCAATCGACCGCCGCCTTGCTCCCTGTCAAATCAATCAACGCCAACTCCGTGCCCGACCAGGTCTGATTGTTCCGTGCAATCAGCGTATCGATCGCGTTGACCCGCCGATCGCGGTTGAAGTCGTAGACGTTGTCGATCGCCGCCGGGTCGAAGAACGGCTGCGGGTTCTGTCGGGTCGCGAGCA
>CAYYOX010000039.1:0-6136 GCA_964473065.1 uncultured Planctomycetaceae bacterium
CGTCATCAGTCAGCGCTTTGTTTGGAAGAAAACGTTTTCCAGTCAAGAATGGTGCATTGTGTGCGCGATTCCCAACGATAAACCCTTCGCCGATTATCCAATCGTTACCTTTAACGAAATCGGAAATTGTTGAAGTCTCGCGAAGGCGTGTAGCGAATTCAACAAGACGACCACCGCCCAACACATTGATGCGCCATACGAGCGAGTCGCTGTCGGCAACTTGTTGCGAGACGCGATGCCGATCGTAGTGATCGATCTCAAACCCAATCCGCTGATAGGCGCTGAAAGTTCTTCGGAACGTTAAATGAATGATTACGTGATCGTCCGCTGGCTCCTCATTAACCGCCAAGACAGCAACCGTTTTCGGATCGGCTCCGTCGTACAAGTTGCGGATAGAAATGAAATCAAGCAGCGTCTCGACCCGCGACTTGCGCAAAATCCGCTGGCGAAACGAAAATGTCTTTTGGTTATAGAGAAATCCGTGCGGCTGGATGAGGCAAAGGCGGCCCTCCGGCTTAAGCAAGTCCAGACTCTGCTCCAGGAAGAGATATGCCGCTTGCTTGTCGGGCAATCGGCCGCGTTCCGAAGTAGCCTTGTCGTTCAGTTTTTTGCCTGCATCCGTCAAAGTCGACTCGAAGGGTGGATTTCCGACGACGATGTCAAATTTGCCTAGCGTATCGGCCTGTGTCTCATCTCGACGATCAAGAACGAAGTCAAAGAAGTCGCGTTCGTGTAGATTTCTGCCGCGCAGTGGATCGAAGCGAAGTTCGCTCCAGATGACGTCCGGCTTCAACGCGTCGCAGACTGCCAAGGACAAACTAAACGCGGCGAGGTCGACCGCACCGGAATCGAGTTCGACGCCAAAGATGCTGCGAGTCAAAATCGCTTTCAGCGTCTCGACGTCCGGCTGTCTCCAGCGATGCTTGCTACGCCAATGGGTCACCAGTCGTCGAAACGCTCCGACGAGGAACACTCCCGAACCACACGCGGGGTCGAGAATCCGTTCTTTTCCCGTCAGTTTGTCGTAGGGCATGACATGGTCGAGCAGTAACGCGGCCAGAAACGGCGGCGTGTATACCGCGCCGTGGCCTTGGACGAACCGCTGGTACAAGTGGCTGACAACCTCGACGGGTAGATGCCCAAACGAGTATTGCTCCCAGAGGTATCTTTGTCGCGTGATCGTCCGCGCCTCGACAAGTTGCGCAAACTGTCGTAGCGATCGTCTCGACAAACGCTGTTGCGTTCCGGTCGGCAGCGAAAACACGTCGCCGTTGAATCGTCGCTCAAGCGCTTGGAGCAGCCGAATAACTTGTTCAGGCTCGCCGCCCTTCAAGACCTCGAAGAAAGATCGCGAGCCTCTGCGAAAGCGTCCAAACCAGCCGTTGGGAAAGACGCGCCGATCTTCCAGATACTTGAGCAGGACAGTGAGCAGCAGCAGTCGACGCAGCACGGGTTTGTTTTGCCCGTCCAATTCGGCGTCCACTTCGACGATTGCCTGAATCAGCGATTCGTGAGCCGTGCGTTCGTGGTTTGCGAGCGACGAATTCTGAGGATCGTCCCAAAACGTTCCGTCTGCTAAACGCAGGGCCGAAAAACGACGGCGTTTCTTCAACTCCGAATCAATTTCCGACGCGATGTGGATCTGGTCAGCCGGGTTAAATGTGTGCTCTTCATTGACCCAAAAATCCGGCCCCCGGCTGCAACTCAGTATGTCAATTCGAGTCGGCCAGGCCACATAGACGAGCGGCGCTTCGCCATGCAGCCATAGGTCACTGTGCAATCGTGCGAGTTGCTGTTCGTTCAAGCGTTCATCTGAATTGTCCACGACGAACGCCGCAACCTGCGACGAACGCCCGTCAGCGAATCGGCGGAAGAAAACAAAATCAACTTCCTCGAAGGCAGCGGCTTCGCTGATTACGCTTCTCTCGTCCGGACGAAGCGAACTGTGCTGTTCACGGACGGAAACGAGTCCGTCAACGCGTTCGCCGTTGGGCTTGAAGAAATCAACGCTTTGTAACGCCACTCCGTGCGTCATGGATTGCCTGAGGAATCGACTGAGTCACCGGATTGAGGAACTGTGAACCTCTATATCGATATTTCGCATTTGGGTTGAGCTTGTAACCGATCCAGGCTCGCAGTGCCGCGATTGTAACAAGCTGCGCCCCCCGTGTCTATTGCATCGTGGTTTTCTGACATTTTCCCCCGCAGCCACGATTTCTCGGCTCCGACCGTCCAAAATACCGGCCGGCGAGGCCTTTGGGGCGAGTTTTAGCGCTTACGGGTGGGCGTGCTTTTCTCCAGGCGTCCAGAGACGGCCGGCGGTCGGCGGCTGTGATGATTAGGGTTGGCTTTCTTGACTTTGAATTCTTAGGACTGGCACGTCGTCGAAGTGGATCGAGCCGCCCTTGGGTGTTAATCTAAACATTACCTTGTGCCAGCCCTTGCTTCGGGCGGCGGTAATAACGCGCCGGGACTTGCCGCATTGCCGACTGTCTTCTATTATGAACCGCGGTCGAATCTTGAGCCAGGAGGTGAGTGCGATGAACGGAGCAGTTTGGACTGCGAGACTTTTCGTGCTGTTGCTCAGCGTTGCGGTTTGTGTGCAGCCGGCGCCGGCGGATAACCTGCCTTTGCCGCCGAGGGAAGCCCAGACGCCCGACACGCGGACGCTGACTTCGGAAGAGGCGAACCGGGCGCTGGAGCGAGACTGGCTGTTTCAGGCGATGGGCGAGCCGCTGTTGGATCGGGCGACTAAGGAGATCGCTTGGGCCCGGGACTTGGCCAAACGGCTGGCCCAGTTTGCCGAGGCCGCGCCGGATCTGTCGGTTGAACTGCGAGAGCTGGACGCTCTGGAGAAACGCTTAGCGGAGATGCGCGCGAAGCCCGCGGCAGTGCAACCGGTCGAGAGTGCCGAGCCGGCGCCGAGTTGGATCTGGTATCCCGAGGGCAAACCGGTTGAAGACGCCCCGGCCGAAGCAAGGTTCTTCCGCTGCCGGTTCGACATTCCTGCGAAGATCCGTGCGGCCGAGTTGCGCATTGCGGCGGACGACGCGTGCGAGGTCTTCCTTAACGGCGTCCGGGTGGGCACGTGTGAAGCCTGGCAGCCGGCAGCCGTTTTCGATGTCGGAAGATTGCTCCAAAGCGGCGCCAACCTTCTGGCCGTGCGGGCGGAGAACAGACCGGCCCCGTCCAAGAATCCTGCCGGCCTGATCGCTCGTCTGGCCGTAACCCCGACTAACCGAAAGACTCTGCCCGATGGAAAACGTGTGGTTGTGGTTTCCGACGGTTCCTGGCGTGCGGAGAACCGGAAGCGTCCGCAGTGGGAACAGCCTGCTCTGGACGATTCGAGCTGGAAGCCCGTCGCTGTGGTTGCGCCTTTTGGCGGAGGCCCTTGGGGGAAGATCGCCGGCATAAGCGGGCCGGGTCTGAGTGAGGATCCGATCGCAGCCTATGCACACGCACACCCGATGCTCAGAGACTTCTACTTCTCCGTGCGGCGGGTCAAGCGAAGCATCTTGCTGAAGAATCCCGCAGTGGACTTCTCGCAGTTGCTGCTGATCGACCAGCCGCTGCCACAAGGTCCAGAGTCCAGACACGAAGCCATTCATCGCATGGGGATCATGGCGGTTCCCGGCGGGCGGCTGCTGGTGCTCGACGGGCTGCATCCCGGCGGCCGGCTACGGCAGCTCGCACCGCAGCGGCCCGGCAGCTTCTGGCGCCCCGATCTGTCGTTCGACGCCCGCAACGTCCTCTTCTGCTTCAAGGGGCACGACGAGAAAAGTTTTCACTTGTACGAGATGAACGTCGACGGCACGGGCATGCGGCAACTTACCGACGGCGATTACGACGACCTGGACCCAATCTACCTGCCCAGTCTTCCAGGCAACGCGGGCGGCCACATCCTGTTCACCACCACGCGGGGCAACTCCTACGTCCGCTGCGGGCCGTTCATCTACTCGACGATCCTTGCCCGATGCGACGCCGACGGCGGCAACGTCTACCTGATCAGCTACAACGGCGAGCCGGACTTCGTGCCCGCACTGTTGAACGACGGGCGTGTGATTTATTCCCGCTGGGAATACACCGACAAGCCGCTTTGGCGACTGCAGAAGTTGTGGACGACCAACCAGGACGGGACCGGCACGGCGCACTTCTGGGGTAACCAGTCGGTCTGGCCCGACCATCTCTCCGAGCCGCGGCCCATCCCGGGTGGCCGACGCGTGATGTTCTCCGGCGTCGGGCATCACGACTGGTGGTCCGGTTCGATCGGGATCATCGACCCGGACAAAGGTCGAGACTATCCCCATGGCCTGACCAAGGTCACCGCCGATCTGCCCTGGGCGGAGGTCGGCGACGGACCGTCGGAGCGCAACGAGGCCGCCGACTACCATGCCTCGGGCCGTTTCACCGGTTACAAGACGGCTTATCCGCTTTCGCAGCAGGATTTTCTCGTCTCGGCTCGCGGTGTGGGCGAGAAGTTCCGCCTGTACCTGATGGACGTACACGGCAATCGGGACCTGATCTACGAAGGGATCCACAACATCTGGCACGCCGTCCCGTTGAAGCCGCGGCCCGTGCCGCCCGTGCATCCGGACCGCGTGGTTTGGCCGGGCACGGGTAAGGACCGCCGGCCGGTCGAGCCGGGTGTGTTCTTCAGCGCCGACGTGTGCCAGGGCGTGGAGGGTTTGCCACGCGAGAAAGTCAAGTATCTGCGGGTGTTCCAGTTGGACTACAAGACTTATTCGACCTGGAACAAGGCGTATCGCAACTCCGGCCCGCCGGTGTCGATCGTGCAGGAGGAGGGCGTCAAGCGGATCCTCTCCGAGGTGCCTGTCGAGTCCGACGGCTCGGTACACTTCAAGGCCCCGGCCGGACTGACCCTGTTTTTTCAACTCCTCGACACCGATCGCCGCTGTCTGCAAACGATGCGGAGTTTCACGGGTCTTATGCCCGGCGAGCAGCGGGGCTGCGTGGGCTGCCACGAGCGGCACAGTACCGCGCCGCCGCAGCGACATGGTCTTGCGATGATGCGACCGCCGACCGAACTCACTCCGCCGCCATGGGGCGCCGAGAGCATCAGCTACGAGCGCTTTGTCCAACCGGTGCTGGACCGCTACTGTGTGAAGTGTCACCGCCGCGACGCGCCGCAGTTCGCCGAGCCGGATCTCACCTTGCGGCCCGGACACGACGTGTTCAAGGAGCCCTACCTGACGCTGGTGGGAGCGGCCGGCTGGGGTAATCCCGTCGCCGCCGGACGGCCCGGATACGGCATTGCCGGGGCGATTCCGGTCGAGAGCAGCTACGGGCAGAACGATTCCCGGGCTCTGACCACGCTCGAGCCGATGCAGTACCTCTCCTACAAGAGCCGACTGATCGAGCTGGCCGCGGGCGGCAATCACTACGACGTGAAGGTTGACCCGGTGAGCGTTCGCCGGTTGATCGCCTGGGTCGACGCGTGTTGCCCCTACATGGGCGAGGAGGAGGTCCGCGCGCTGGGAGACCCCGATTTCCCGGGAATCGAGCGATTACCAATTCGCCCCCGCGTAACCACCGCCCCGGTCATTGACCGGCCCTGACCGGCCGTTAACACCGCGAGCCCGCGTGTTGGAATTCGTGGGGAATTGATAAACGCCGGCATGACGGCTTTACGGAACGACCTCGTGAGGCCGACATCTGCCACACGCACGCCTGCAGAATCCTAGGTTCCACGATCCTTGCGCTTAGTCGACGTGTTTTTGCCTTGCGGGGATCGGCCTCGTCGGTATAGGAGAAGGTCGTCCGTTTCGGCGCTCCGCGCGTCCTCGGCCCCCGACCACTTCGGTGATCGCCAGGACCAGCCCCGTGTTAAGCCAAGTTCCCTAGGCCTCCAAATCAGATTCGTATACCCGGAGTTCCCGCCTGACGACGCTTTCCCACTTTGCCGCTATTGGTATTCTGTCCCCGGAATTCTCCCCGGAATTCCGCCCGGAATTTGTCCAACCCCCAATTACCGGGGGGCTCCTCTCGGCACCTGGGTGGCATCTACTTGAATTCCGGCCATTTCTCCTGCTATACTTCAATAGTGTTCCGTTGGAAATCGTTTCCAGTACCGTGGCTCCCCGGAACGAAAAGAACACTTGGGGGCAACACATGTGTT
>CAYYOX010000039.1:6236-20328 GCA_964473065.1 uncultured Planctomycetaceae bacterium
TCCAGTACCGTGGCTCCCCGGAACGAAAAGAACACTTGGGGGCAACACATGTGTTAGCTGCGTAGCCAAAAATGCCTAAGAAGAAAAAAACTCCTGTTGCTGAAAAGCCTGAGGTTCTGGTATTTGTCGCGTGCGATGCTGTTTCACGGGACCCGAATTCCAACAAGTCCTCGCTTTATGGGCTGATCGACACGATCCTTGCCGGCAGTTTCCCGATGCGGCTTGGCCATTTCTCGCTCTATGCGAAGATGCGTGGGACAGGGAAGCATGATGTTCAATTGAACTTTTCCGATCCCTCGGGCGAGGCTCAGAAAATCGGCGGCCCTTTGTCCATTAGCTTTGGCAGAGGGAACACCTGCGAGATCCAAATCGACGTTAATGGGTTTGCGGCACAGAAGCAAGGTGACCACCAGTTCTATTTGACCGTTGGCAGAAAACGGCTCCAGCCTTCCTTAACGATATCCGTGAAGCGACAGAAGAAGAAATGACACTCATCTCCAAAATGTCTGTTTACGGAAGAGGGCGGCCAAAGCGAACAAGCCGATGGTCTGGCATTGATCGTCACACTGTATTCACGACTTCCCCTGCTCTGAATGAAGTTTCCGCTAATTCCACGGCAACGGCATCACAAGGACAAGCGAATATCGTTACTACATATATCCGTGAGCTACCCCAGGAAGGTCTTCGGGTCGTTGCGCCGCTTCCGTGCATTGCAGAGAAGCTTGGTGACGAAGACGCTCTGGCAACCGCCCCCAGCGTGGACATCGCGGCGTCTGGCGACACCATAGACGAGGCGTTAAGTAATTTGGCAGACATCGTTGGCGCTAAGTTTTCACTCTATTCGTCCGCGGACCGCCAAACTCTTGGCCCGGAGCCAGCTCGCCAGTTGAACATCCTGCGACAGCACCTCTCGATTCGACGATAATGGCGAGACAAATCACCAAGCAAATGGCCAAAAAGATCGTCAGCAAGCTAAAGGCGACTCGCGCTGACAGACACTCTACGGCACACGACTTGATGGTGGTTACGCACGACGGAAAGATAATCGTCTCTTTCGGAATGCGTCGTGGCTCAAAGAAGGAATTGGGGCATGATCATATTCCTCGTGAGTTAGGAGTGAGCATGGGATTTGCAAAGAAACTCGCTCTGTGCTCCAAGTATCGCGATGACTGGATTCGCGAGATGAAAAACCGCGGCCATATCGCCTAGCCAGCCGATTGCTCCTGACATCCTGCCCTCCCTGCTGGCGGTCGTGTCCCCCGCTTTTCCAGAAAAGCTGCCAGCGGCTGTTTTTCAACGCTTGCGCTGCAAGCTGACACGTGAAAAAACGGGTAAGCACGGGTCGTATTCCCGGCCCGGAATCGCTACAATACGGGTTTGCGGAGAAGGTCTGCGCTTTGCCCGTTTCGCTCGTCTTTTTTCGGATGGAACCATGGTGGTGGACGGCGTTATAGATATACCCCTTCCGGGGCAGCCGTTGGCTCGATCTTCCAGTTCGACTGGGGGGACGGACTCGCGCGCTGATTCCGACGAAAAGGCCCTGTTGGGGGAGTTCCTCGCCGGGCCGGAAAATCGGCTGGTCGAAGTGGCTGTGGCCGGGGTGCTTGACGTCGACTCGGCCGATTTCGACCCGCTCGTGTTTCACGGACCGCCGGGGACGGGCAAATCGCACCTTGCCCAGGGACTTTTGGCCGCCTGGAAGGCCCGTCACCCGCGGCGTCGGGCGGTGGGGACCACGGGCGTTGATTTCGCTCGCGAGTTGGCCCATGCCATCGAGGCCCAGGCCTTGGAGGAGTTTCGTCGCCGTTACCGAAAGGCTCGGCTGTTGGTTCTCGAGGATCTGGACGATTTGGCCAAGCGTCCGGCCGCACAGGAGGAATTGATACATACTTTGGATGCCCTATTGGCAGAGAGTTGTCGCGTGATAATCACCGCCCGGGAACCGGTCAGCGAGATGGTCGCCCTGGCACCCGCCTTGCAGAGCCGTTTGATTTCCGGGCTGAGCGTGCCGCTGTCGCGTCCCGGGCCGGCCGCACGGCGAATTATTATCGCGCGGTTGGCCGAGTTGCATCGGATCGAGCTACCCGACGCAGCGGCCCGCCTGCTGGCCGACGGGCTCGAGGGCACGGTTCGCGAGTTGGCCGGGGCACTAATGCAACTGGATGTTCCGGCCCGAATACGTCGTGAAGCGATCGACGCCGATGCGGTTCGGGTGTTCCTTGCCCGCCGCAACGGACGCCACCGGCCGGAACTCGCCGAAATCGGCATGGCAACGGCCCGCTATTTTTCACTGAAACTTTCGGAATTACGAGGCCCGTCACGGCGTCGAACATTGGTCGTTGCCCGGGGTGTGGCCATGTTGCTGGCCCGCCGGCTCACGGAACTAAGCCTCGAACAGATTGGCCGGTATTTTGGAAAACGGGACCATACGACCGTGATGCACGCTTGCCGAAAAACGGAAACCCTACTGAAAACCGACCCGGCGGTCCGACAGGCCGTTGAAAAACTACTCGCTAAATGGCAACCGGCATGAGTATAGACCAGTGGAAAAGGTGTTGCTCGGCTGTCGATAGAACGACGATCGTTTTCGGTCCATCAACACCCTACAACCACGTCCATAACAAAGCTTCGTTTATCAACACGCCACCGACATAGCAATGACATTCAGTCAACACGTTTTACACACCCGAATAGGGTGATCCCAAACGACATAACTCAGGCTCTCTCAAAGACTTCAACAGACACACCAGCCAGCCATCGACAAAACGGGGCCTCACACTATTACTACTATTGTTTTTAGAAGATAATAAGAAACAGTAGTCAGGGCTTGCCCTGACGAAACCCTGCAAAAAAACAAAGCCAACCTTCGTCAGGCCAAGGCCTGACCTACCCGAACACGATTACCAAACGAAAGGTAGTACCGATTCATGAAACTGACATGCAACCGCGAGAAACTGTTGCACGCCTTCCAGACGGCGGCCAGCGTTGCCCCGGCACGCAGCACGAAACCAATCCTGCAAAATGTCAAACTGGAGGCCACTTCCGAAACGGTCATCCTCTCGGCCACCGATCTGGAGGTGGGCATTCGGATCGAGTTGCCCGGCATGGACGTCGAGGCCCCCGGGAGTATCATCCTGCCGATCGGGCGATTCGGGTCGATTTTGCGAGAAAGCAGCGACGAGAAGCTGTTGCTGGAAAGTGACGGTAATCGAACCGAAGTGAAAGGGGACCGATCGAAATTCCAATTGCCCTCGGAAAACCCGGACGAATTCCCGGCCGTGGTCGGCTTCGAGGAAGAGAAGTATCACGAACTGCCGGCCCGGTTCTTCCGCGAGTTGGTGAAGCGGACCGTCTTCGCCACGGACAGCGAAAGCAGCCGTTACGCCCTGGGCGGGGTCTTGTTGGAGATGGACGAAAAGGGGATTACGGCCGTGGGAACCGACGGGCGGAGGCTGGCCAAGCAGGAAGGTCCCGCCAAGTCGGTCGGCGGACATAATACGGGCGAGAGCATGACAATCGTGCCCACTCGGGCCATGCAATTGATCGAGCGGGCTTTGGCCGACAACGAAGCGAACATCCAACTGGCGGCCCGTGGCAACGACGTGCTGGTCAAGAGCGACCGGGTCACCATCTATAGCCGGCTGGTCGAGGGTCGCTATCCCAAGTGGCGAGATGTTTTCCCCCGCCGTGACGGGATGGTCCGGATCGAGATGCAAGTTGGCCCGTTCTTTTCCGCCGTGCGTCAGGCAGCCATCGTAACCAGCGAGGAGCGGCGCGGCGTAAACTTCACCTTTGGCGGAGGAAAAGCCATATTGGCCGGGCATGGCGCAGAGTTGGGCGAATCGCACGTCGAAATGCCTATCGCCTACGACGGGGCCGAAATCACCCTCTCGCTCGACCCGCGCTATGTGGCCGATTTCCTCAAAGTGCTCGATCCCGAGTCGACATTTGCCCTAGAAGTGGTCGACTCGGACTGTGCGGCCGTAGGTCGAACCGACGACGGATACGGCTATGTCATCATGCCGTTGGCCAGAGATAAAAAATAAGACAAGAAGTAGACCCTAGCCTATGAAAAAAAGCGGCCCGACGCCCATCGCCGATGTCCTGTCCGACCTGATGGCCCGGCGGGGTTATGCCCGTGTCCAGACTACGGCCACCTACGACGAAGCTTGGCAAGAGGCGGCCGGTGAACTGATCAGCGAGTATACCCGGGTGGGAACCGTCCGCCGCGGGACCCTTGAAGTCCTAGTGGCCAACTCGACCTTAATGCAAGAACTGACGTTCCAAAAACCGCAGCTAATAAAAATCCTAGGCCAACTCCTCCCCGACCAAGACATTAAAGACCTCCGCTTCCGCATAGGAAACCTCGACTAACCCAACGTGACGTAGCTACTAGCCGTCACGTCCTCCTGATACAAACGCAAATCAACTAACCGATAGAGAAGAGTTTATCACATGTCCAACGGACCCCAAAAACCCACGCCCGAACAAACCTCGCCCGAACCCGCCTCGCCTGAACCCGCCTCGCCTGAACCTGCCTCGCCTGACCTGAACGGCTACGAGCTGCAACGGGAGAAAGGCGATGCCGAGTACGGCGCCGAGCAACTCGAACACCTCAGCGACCTGGATCACGTCCGCGAGCGGCCCAGTATGTACATCGCCGACACCACGCTCCGCGGGCTGCACCATCTGGTCTATGAAGTGGTCGACAACTCGATCGACGAGGCTATGGCCGACTTCGCCACCCAGATCTCGGTCACGATCAACAACGACGGCTCGGTGATGGTCGAGGACGACGGTCGCGGCATCCCCGTCGAGGAACACGCCGACCTGGGCATGTCGACGCTGCAAGGCGTGATGACCGTGCTGAAGTTCGGCGGAAAGTTTACCAAAGGCGCTTACCAGACGTCCGGCGGGCTGCACGGCGTGGGTGTGACCGTGGTCAACTTCCTCTCCGAGTGGTGCGAGGTCGAGGTCCGTCGCGACGGGCATGTCTACCAGCAGGAGTACGAACGGGGCGTGCCCACCGGCGACGTACGGCGAATCGGCAAAACCGATCGCGTCGGCACTAAAACCACCTTTAAGGCCGACCCATTGATCTTCCCCGACACACGGTTCAAATACGCCACCCTCTACAAACGGCTTCAGGAACTGGCCTTCCTGAACCGCGGCGTGAAAATCGTCTTCCGCGACGAACGGACCGACGACGGCGAAACCTTTTGCTACGAGCACGGAATCATCGAGTTCATCGAACACCTGAACCGGGCAAGCGAGCCGGTCCACGACGATATCCTCTACATCGCCGGCGAACACCAGGGCGTGGGGCTCGAAGTGGCCATGCAGTATTCCTCCGAGTTCACCGAAAACCTGCACACCTATGTCAACAACATCAGCACGAGCGAGGGCGGCACGCACGTCTCGGGATTCCGGGCCGCACTGACCCGCACGCTGAACAACTATGGCAAGAAAGCCAACCTCTTCAAGCAGCTCGTACCCAGCGGCGACGACTTCCGCGAAGGCCTCACGGCCGTTCTCTCGCTCCGCGTGCCCGAGCCGCAGTTCGAGGGCCAGACCAAAACGAAGCTTGGCAACAGCGAGATCGAGGGCATTGTCAACTCGGCCGTGGGCGATTTCCTCAGCAGTTTCCTGGAAGAGAACCCCAAGACGGCCCGTATCATCGCCCAAAAAGGGCTCATCGCCGCCGAGGCTCGCGAAAGTGCCCGCAAGGCACGGCTCCTGGTCCGCGAACGCAAAGGGGCCCTGACCGGCGGCGGATTGCCCGGCAAGCTACGCGACTGCACCAGCCGCGACGTCGAACGATGCGAGCTGTATCTGGTCGAAGGTGATTCGGCCGGCGGAAGCGCCGAAGGCGGGCGGATACGCGAGTTTCAGGCGATCCTCCCCTTGCGTGGAAAAATCATCAACGCCTATAAGGCACGCGAAGACAAAGTCCTGGCCAATGCAGAGGTCCGCAGCATGATCGCGGCCATTGGCTCGGGTATCGGCGAAGACATCGACCTGACGAAACGCCGCTACGGAAGAATCATCATCATGACCGATGCCGATGTCGACGGCTCGCACATCCGTACCCTGTTGCTGACCTTCTTCTACCGCCAGATGTACGACTTGGTTCGCGGCGGGCATGTCTACGTGGCCCAACCGCCCCTGTTCCGCGTGCGACGCAAGAAACAGGTCGAGTACATCCAAAGCGAAGAAGAGATGAAGGCCCAACTGCTCGAGGCCGGTCTGCACGACGCCCAATTCGACCCGGGCGACGGGCGATCCATCGACGGCGCCGACATGGAACACCTCTGTCGCACCTTGTCCGCCTTGGAAGAATCGCTGCTGGCATTGGAACGCCGCGGCATCAGCCTGCGCGCCCATGCTGCGCGGCAAGAGCCCGTCAGCGGCAAACTGCCAATCTACCACGTCTTCCTAGGGCACCAGGAGCACTGGTTCGCCGCGCGGAAGGACCTCGAGGAGTTTCTGGCCCAACAGGAAGAAGCGGTCGGCGAGGAACTGAAACTCGAAGACGGGCCCAAGAAGAGCGAAGAGCAGGGCGAAGAGCAGGGCGAAGAGGACGGCAACGGTAGCGCCGCCAGCCGACTACACATCGTCGAGTTCCACGAAGTCCGTTCGATCAACAACCAGTTGGCCGAGCTGCGCAAGATGGGCTTCGAGATCGACAGTCTGATTCCGCAAGAACGCACGGGCGTCGAAGAGCCCCGCTACACGTTGCGCCGCGGCGACCTCTCCACCGGTCTGGACGATCTCCGCGGCCTACTGGCCGCCGTCCGCTCCGCCGGCGAAAAGGGTCTCCAAATCACCCGCTTCAAAGGCCTAGGCGAAATGAACGCCGAAGAACTCCGCCAAACCACCCTAGACCCCGAGAACCGCACGTTACTCCAAGTAACCATGGAAGACGCCAGCGCCGCCGACGACATCTTCAGAATCCTCATGGGCGACAAGGTCGAGCCGCGAAGGGAGTTTATCGAGAAGCACGCGCTGGAGGCGCGGAATTTGGATGTGTAATATGATCGACGCAGGACACAACCACGTAGCTTCGCGATGAAGAAGTTCATCAATTATGTTATAACGCTTGAGTCACTGGCACAACGAGGCCCGTTGCTCGCCTCTGAAAAGGATGGCCAGACGAAGATCGACGCTGCGCTTGATGGGCAACCGACGCGGGAACTTCGTCGAGTCATTGGGGTCGAACAATTGCGACAGGCGGGCGCTTTCTTTACAGGTTCGAAGCTGGCTGGAATAGCCGTCAGGCGTCTGATTGAGACTGCCCCTAAGGATGCAGTGTTCTATGACCCAGCATGCGGGACTGGAGATCTGTTGGTGGCTTGTGCACGCGGGATGAACCTGTCTCGGAACTACACCGGGACACTGGAGAACTGGGGAAAGTGCATTGCCGGTACCGACTTGCACCCGGAATTTGTTCGCGCTGCGAAGGCTCGGCTTGCGATTTTGGCATTACAGCGAGGAGCAAGAGGTCCTGAATTGAGTGCTCGTGCGGTCAGTCGATTCTTTCCACACATCACTCGGGCCGACGGTCTGACGCAACAGTTGTCGGGAGGTCGACCACTTTGTGTTGTTCTGAACCCTCCCTACACTACCGCTACGGCACCTCATGACTGCGAGTGGGCGCAAGGATCGGTATCCCTTGCTGCTCTTTTTGTCGAACGTTACGCTACAGATTCTCCTGTTGGTACGCGAATCACCGCAATTCTGCCCGAAGTGCTTCGTACCGGTACGCGTTATGGCAAATGGCGACAGAGTCTTCAGGCCAAGGCCCGCGTAGACAGTTGCCGAGTATACGGCCGCTTTGCGCCTTGGGCCGATGTGGATGTGTTTCTTCTGGACCTGACAGTTGTTGACGGGAGTAGTCGCAATCGGGCTGTTTGGTGGAGAGAAGTGAAAGGCGACTCCGTCGGAACCATAAGTGACCATTTTGATGTTCACGTGGGCCCGGTCGTTCCTCACCGCCATCCCAAGAAAGGCCCCTGGCACCCGTTCCTGCATGCAAAGATGCTGCCGTCATGGCGTATTGAGCGCTTCATTGAAAAGCGACGACGGTTTGAAGGCCGCACGTTTGCACCACCGTTTGTTGTCGTGCGCCGCACGTCACGGCCCGGCGATAGCCCACGGGCAGTTGCCACGGTCATAGCCGGTGACGAAGATGTTGCTGTGGAAAACCACCTGATAGTATTGTTGCCGAAAGATGGAACTCTCAAGACATGTCGGCTGCTGATGGGCAAGCTCAGATCGGAGAAATCGGATTTGTGGTTAGATAGGCGTATTCGTTGCCGTCATTTGACCGTATCGGCGTTACAGAAAGTCCCTTGGTGGAGCGAGTAATCATGAGTGCAAGGCAACTGAGCCTGTTCCCTCACCTTCGGGTGTCGCCCAGCATTCTCGCACGGTTGGGCGAGGAGTTGAATCCGAATCCAGATCACGGGCTCTTGGAGCTTGTTAAGAACGCGTATGATGCCGACGCGCGCCGATGTACCATAGAGCTGATAGATACCCATCAGCCGGGAGGTGAGGTGCGGATTACTGATAATGGCGACGGGATGGATGACGGCCAGATCGAGGAAGATTGGCTGATTCTGGGAAGCTCGCGCAAATCGGTAGAAAAGCCCACAAGACTGGGTCGGCTTCCTGTCGGCAGTAAAGGGCTCGGCCGTCTGGCCGCACTTCGATTGGGAGAACGTTGTCTGCTGACAACGCGGCCAAAAACACAACCGCGAAATGAATACCGGCTGGAGATCGATTGGAATGAATTTGATGAAGTCCGTACAGTCGAGGAAGTGGAACTCGATATCGCCAAAGGCAGACGCGCCGCCCGAAAAAGATCGGGAACAGAGATCAGGTTGCAGGATCTTCGTGCTCAAATCACTCGCATAGACGTAAAGCGCCTGGCACGGAGAATCTTGTTGCTTGCGGACCCGTTCGACGATAGCCCAACGGGCTTTTCTCCAGAACTCAAAACGCCGGAGTTCCAGGACCTGGAAAGGCTTGTAAAACGACGCTATTTTGACGACGCCGAGTTCCACTTGGTTGCGAAACTCGATGATCGGGGGCAGGCGACGGCTTCCGTTAAGGACTATCGAGGGAACGTGCTTTTTTCGGCTGAGCATTCCGACCTGTCTCCCAAGACTCCGGAGCGGCTCTACGATTCTCCAGCGGCACATCTGGACATATGGGCGTTCATTCTCAACAAGAAGACGTTCGGTTCACGATCGACGACAGTGGGTGAGGTCAAGGAGTGGCTTGGGCACTTCGGAGGCGTACATCTCTATATTCGTGGTGTGCGCGTTGCCCCTTACGGTGACCCGGGCCACGATTGGCTGGAGATGAATCTGAAGAGAGTCAGGAGTCCGGAGCTTCGGCCCAGCACCAATACCTCCATCGGGCGAATTGCACTGGATGACCCGAAGAAGCAACTTCTGGAGAAGACGGATCGAACCGGTTTGATCGAAGGTCACGCGTTTAGTGAACTAAAGCGGTTTGCTACTGACGCCCTTGATTGGATGGCCAGAAAACGACTCGAAGAGCGCGAGCAACGACGGTCCCAAGAACGGGCATCCGCTCCCCGAAAAACGAAAGCCTCCAAGCAGAAAGTGGAAAAGGCTATCGCCGATTTGCCCAGGAGGGCACAAGAAGATGTCAAAGTGGCATTTGAGAGATATGATCGTGCCCGCGAAAAGGAAGCCAGTGCCCTGCAAAAGGAGGTGCAGCTTTATCGGACGTTGAGTACCGTAGGCATCACAGCGGCGGTCTTTGCGCACGAGTCAACGAATCCCATCCAGCTGATTGTGAGAAACACGAAACAGGTGAAGAAAAAGGGCCAGGAGGAATTCCGCAAGAGATATCCGGAGGTTCTCGGTAAGCCCGTCGAGCGCATACTTCGGCAAGCCAGTACACTCCAGGCGTTTAGCGGCTTGACGCTGAGTCAAATCGACCACGAGAAACGAAGAGCCACTAGCGTCAAAGTACATAAGACCATCAAGCAAGTGCTCGACACATTCAGCCACATCATCGCGGGACGCAAGGTAAACGCCACGCCTCAGTTCGATGAGGGCAATCCCTTTCTGCGAGCGAGCGAGGCTGCCATCGAGTCGATCTTGACGAACCTCCTGACAAACAGTCTAAGGGTTCTTGGGCAGGGCGCACAACGTAGTCCGCAAGTAGTTGTGCGAACGGAAATCACAGAAGGCTTGCTGATTCTCCGGGTGCTCGACAATGGGCCGGGCATCCAGGGTTTGAGCATGAAGGATATTTGGCTTCCCGGAGAGACGACATATCCGAATGGAACGGGATTGGGGTTGACAATTGTCCGCGATACGGTCAAAGATCTTGGGGGGGTAGTCGATGCGATCCAAACTGGCGAGTTGGGTGGCGCAGAAATAATAGTAGAGTTACCGATATTGGGGGCGTGATTATGACATTCACATTCGAAGATCGGTCGATTAGCAGTGTTGCGGTTCTTGATGACAACGAAGACTCCCGTGAAACGATGAGTGATGAGCTTAGGCATGCTAGCTTCACGCCAGCGCCGATAGGGCGTCATGACGCCGACAAGGAGTCGCTGATCGATACTATCACTGGGGCTGCCAACGCCGCAGTTTGCGACCATCATTTACTGGGCTACGCTCCGTGCTCGGGGGCTGAGGCAGTCAGTGGCCTTTACGAAGTTGAGTTTCCAGCGGTGTTGGTCACTGCCTATTTCAAGGCAGATATAGACCAGATTCGGCCCTTCCGGCGAGGCATCCCCACCCTCTTGACGCCTGACGAAGCGAGTGAAGACCCAGATTCTATTGTCCGAGGTTTCGAGCTGTGCATCAGGGAGTTTCGTGAAGACTTCTCCCCTACCCGAAGACCCTGGCGAACAATGTTGCGTGTCGATGATGTCGAGGAATTCCACGGCGTTCCGATGGTTTACATCGTCCTGCCCGGCTGGAATTCCAGCGAGGTTATCCGGTTTCCACGAAGTATGATTCCGGAGGAGTTGCACAGTTTTGTTCAGCCCGGCGAGCGTTTCTTCGCGACGGTCAACAAAGGGGCCGAAGATCAGTTAGAGCTTTACTTCGAGAACTTTGAGCACCGCAGACGATAGGACGAACCAGTGTCGGGGATTACTCTTTCAATTCTTGACGTTGGACACGGCAATTCTGCTGTCCTCGTCGACACCGAGGGTGTCGTGGTCATTGATTGTGGGCCGGGAACGGCGCTCCTGGAGTTTATTAGGCAGGCTGCTATAGATCAAATCGATGTGCTCTTGATATCACATGCCGACAAAGATCATATCGAAGGTGTTATCAGCCTTGTCGAATCTCGGCAGTGTAAGATAGGACAAGTCCGCTTGAATTCAGATGCTTTGAAGAGGAGCAAGCTTTGGGGCGACTTGGTCTATCTTCTGGAAGAGTTCGAGCTTGGCGTCGAGCTAACCACAAGACAATCAGAGGAATTTGACCAGGGTCAGATATCTATACGAGTGTTGGCGCCCCGCCCGGCATTAGCCGCAATTGGCCCTGGTGGCAACGACAAGAAGGGGCGAAGGCTCACGTCAAACTCGACGAGCGCCGTCATAAAACTGATGCACAATGAGACGGCTGTCGCCCTTTTTCCGGGGGATATTGATGAGGTTGGCCTTGAGAATATGTTGGAGGACAAGCAAGACATGGCGGCACCAATTGTCGTCTTTCCGCACCACGGAGGCAAGTCCGGCAGTCGCGACATCGAAGCGTTCGCCAGGCAATTCTGCCAGGCCGTGAGTCCCGATACGGTCCTGTTTTCAATTGGCCGCAGGAAGTACGATACTCCGCAACCCAGTGTTGTTGCCGCCGTGCGTGAGAGCTTGCCGGGGGTGCGAGTTGCATGTACGCAACTCTCAAAGCGCTGCACCGACGAACTGCCAAGAACCCCTCCGGGCCATTTGACGGCAGCTTTTGCGCGAGGCAAGGAACATTGTGAGTGCTGTGGAGGGACTTTCACCGTTTTACTCGACGGTGCTTTACCGAGGCTGTTGCCAGACCGGGAAGAACATGCCTCCTTCATCAGAGACGTTGCATCACGCTCTTTGTGCCTGAGAGAACTCGAATGATTTGTCGTGCCGGTTGTCACATTCGCGGAAACGCGGAATCTGAGTGTGTCTTGTCGATCGAACGGCTCCGTTCCCAAGGATAGACCCCATGCCAAGCAAAAAGAAAACCAGCGATCAAGCATCAAGCCAAGCCGACATGGCGATTGGCGTGGCTTGGTATTGTCGGGAGGAGTGGGGGCGGTTGTTGGCGGTGTCGGTGGATCGGGAGCGGATGGAGGAGACGTATGACGAGTGGATGCGGTCGGCGCGACGCACGCTTTTGGAAATGAAGGGGCAGGGCGCGCATGTGGAAAAGGTTGATGTCGGGGTCGATGAACTGGTGAAGTGGTGTCGCGACCGCAACGTGTCGGTGAACGGCGAGGCCCGGGCAAACTTCGCCTCCTTCAAGCTGCTTCAGCGCCACCATCGGGTCTGACTCTGGTGGATTGGGCTATGCCCATCGTCTGTTTCTCCCGCACTTGCCAAAAGGGTAATCCTACTGGAATGCGCCAGCATGAGCAAATGCTTGGTGACGCAATCTCTTCGATCAACCCACACAAATCCCGGATTCGGATCTTCCCGGGTTTGAACAATCCGTAATCCTCATGCAAGGCCCCAGCCCTTCCAGATGACGTAACTCCTTGCAGAATAAGGCGGACGGAGTTTTTGGGAGCGACCACAGGTGCTCGGACGACCAAGTCAGCGCCACCCCGAGCAGCGACACGGCGGCTACGGGCCTGGCCCTTACCTTCCGAGCCGGCAAGGCAGACTACCCCGGCATGAACCTCGCACGCGCGGGGACCAAGGCTTGGGACCTCTCGGCATTCGGCCACGTCGAGGCTCGCGTGGTGAACACCGGTCCTAAGACGCCCTGTTTGCTCTGCGCGTGGATAACGGAGGGGATTGGCGCAACAATCCTTGGAATACCGAACAGGTTTATCTCAAACCGGGTGAGCGTGCCACTGTTTCGGTGATCTTCGGTCACCAATACGGCCACAAAGCCGGCTATGCGCTGAGCCCGAAGGAAGTCGTGAATATCCTCATGTTCGCCGGCAAGTCTGACGCCACCGCGACCTTCCGCGTCGAGTCGTTGACGGCCGGCGGCCCGGCCGGTGAGAAGCCGCCGGTGGATCCCGCCTCGATCCGCATCAAACCCAAGGACGGCGTCATGCTCGGTTTGGGCGTAAAGATCGATATCGAGACTCAGATCGAGACGAAGGGCACGCAGGTGTCGCTGGTTACCAGGGAAGGACTCTCTCGACAGCATCGGTGAGGAAAGCGAGACGTTGCAAGAGATGCCGCCAATCAGATTCTCCTTCCGGCGGGTCTCGTACACGCGTTGGGAATGTTCGGTGGAACAGGTCGCAAGAAGGGCCGTAGGGGAGTTGCATTAGGGTCGTAGCCGGACCATAATGCCTATGGAGCTAATATCTGGCGTCCGGGTCGCTAAACAACGTGAGGAGTGTGTGATGAAGAGGACTGTTACTGCAACGCGGGTGATCGCTACGTTGATGGCGATGTCGACGGCTGTTGTCGTCGCCGAGGTGGCGACACCGGCCGACACGATTGTCTTTGTCGACAAGGGGCAGTCGGAACTTGTGCGGACGGAAGGCACCGACTGGAAATCAACAGGCGGCGCTCTCGTATGCGGTGGTACGGGCAATTTTCTGGTCGCCGGCAAAGCCCTTGGGCGGGCGATTTTCAGATCCGTGCCCGACTGAGTTTGGAGCAACTCGACGGCACGGCCGCTTCGCTGATGATCGGCGGCAACCATTTCGGCTTTGACGGGCAAGGCGAGAGGTTCTTTGTCGAAGGCCCTGCGCTGGGCCAGACGCGGCTGCTGGGCGATGTCCGGCAGGTCATCACGCCGGGAGAACCGTTTGACCTCGAGGTCACCCGCAAGGGGGCAACGCTTTCACTTCACATTGACGGAAAAGAAATCTACAGCGCGCCGCACAAGCTGGCCCCGGTCTGCGCGATCGGGTTCCGTCCGTGGCG
>CAYYOX010000040.1:0-3602 GCA_964473065.1 uncultured Planctomycetaceae bacterium
CCCGGTACTTGCGAGTCGGCGACCGGCGGGTCGGCCGTCGGGTCGTCCACGAAGAGGATCTGCACGTTGTCGTAGGCCGGCCCTGGCGTAACCGCCTCGACGAACAGGTCGTTATTATCCCCGTCCAGGACAAGTCGGGCGCCGGCGGCGAAGAGGCTATCCTGGAAGACAATTCTCACGTCGTCAAAGCCGGCCCCGGCCGTGGCGGCCGTGATCAACAGATCGTTGTTGACGCCATAGAAGGGAATCTCGACGGACGAACCTTGCCCGGCGACCACCACTTCGGTGGCGTTAAGGAAGGCCAACCGGTTGCCCGAGTAGCTGACGTTGACTCCCGGCAAGGCCGTCTCGACCACCGGCTCGATGTTCAAACCCAGCGGACCTGCCTGCATCTCCTCGAAGGGGATTCTGGCGTTAATCTCGACCAGCCCCGTGCCGGTCGCTTCGCTGAGCGTGGCCGTGTATGTTCCTTCGTGATTGAGATGCCAGACTACCTTCTCGACGAGCGTGGCGGCCGGGTCGATGTTGACGGTCAGCGTGCCGGCATCGGCGTCGAAATCGACGTCATGGTGAATCCACATCGGCAGCGGCGTCTCGCTCGCTCCCACCCCGCCGGTCGGTGTGACGAGATCGGTGCCAAAGTTGTTAACGTGGATCGTTATGTCAGGCAGGGCCGAGAACGGGGGGACCAGGGGTCCGGAATTCAATTCGTTGATCACAGTGCCGGCGGTCGTGGCAGTCGGGTCGACGTCGATCACGATCGTCCGTCGTGCGCCGTCGTAGTAGGCAATGGCCTCGTTGCCGCGGGCCTCGTTGTTGATGATCTCGATGTCGATATCGTCACTACCCAAGCTGGGACCGGCGATCACCCGGAAGTCGTCGGAAAAGCCGGGTAGAATGACCGTCCCTGTCGCCACGGTCGTATCGCCCACGGAACCAATGCTCATCGCAGTGACCACGCCGCCTCCGATCATTCCCGGCAGATACTCGGCGACGAAATGTCCTTCCCTCTTGATGGTATCGATTACGGTGTCGTAGGTCGTCACGTCCGGGTTGACCCAGATCGACAAGACGCCGGCGACCTCATCGTAGATAACCATGGCATTGTCCGTTGGCAGCACGTTCACCGGCAAGCCGAAATCGACGAACTGCACGTTGACAAAGTCGAACGCCGGGCCAGGCATGACGGCCTTGACCATGAGCGTTTGCGCCACCACGCCCTGCGAGTGATAGGTATACATCGTGGCGTCGTCGAAGATAATGTCGACGTTGTCGCTGCCGTCGTCCCGCACGGGCGTGGAGACGCTGAAGTCGTTGCCAGCGCCGTAGAGTAAGACATCCCCCGCGCCGCGGAACGTTCGCGCGACCGTGTCCGGCATGTCCAGGCCGTACTGACCTTCCACGCGCACACTGCTGATATGCGTGGTCTGCCCCATGACCCCGAGTTCACCCGGTTGTCCGACGGTTCCCGACCCGTCGTTCAGCGGATCAAAATCGGCCAGCGTCGCCGTGAACATCGTACTGATAAGGAGGTCGTTATTGATGGCTGCCAGCAGATCGTTTCCGGTTGTCACGCCCGGGATAATGCCAATCCTCAGCCGTCCTTCCGCGGCACTGTACACGGCCAACACCCCGCCCCAAATAAACGTGTCGATGAACTGGCCCGGGTCCGCCATGACTCCGGTCCCGTCGGCCTCAGCGGCCGCCGCGGTGAACTCACCGCCCGGCAGATTGACAGGATCGTTGATTGCCGCGATCACTTCGTCGGCGGTGGATACGCCCGGTTCATAGGCAATCGTCAGCGTCTGGGTGGCTGGATCATACGCTGCGACGGCTGGGTTACCGGGAGCAACATTGGCGGTGTATATGTGGACAAAGTCCGGACCGGCAGCCGTGGGAGTGATTAGAATATCGTTATTGTCGCCCGCCTGCGGTACGAGGAAGTCTGTGATGCTGCTGTCGGTCAGAACAATATCCGTCCCGTCAATCCCTGCGATAACGACATCATTATGGTCGCCGGTGAGCGTCAATCGGCCCTGGCCGTTGAACGTCCTGCCGACGAAGCCCGTTTGATCGATCGCGCCGCTGCCGTTATTGGGCAGGTCGAGTTCACGCGGGCGGACTTCGAACGTTCCTTCGGCGTTGGTCGCATCCATGACGGTGCGGGCCGTGGTGACTTCCGGGTTGACATAGATGGTCAACGTTCTCGCATCGTCATCGAACACGACGTTCGCCTGGTCGCCGACGAGCGGCGCGCCGCCGGTCGTGGTGGCAAGGATTCCATTCGCGTCGACCGTACCCTGGCCCATGTTGTAAAGGCCCGATAGCGTCGCGTCAAACTCCGCCACCGTGCCGAACGCTGCAATGACCGTACTGGCGGTCGTTACCCGGGGATCGATGGTGATGGTCAAGACATTGCCCGCAAAGCTGACGCTCGCCACGTCCCCGCTGCCCGGATCCTGAACGAACTCGACCTCGACGCCGTTGAAATCTCCGCCATCGGCGGTAGCCGTGACGACGAAATCATTGTTGTTGCCGCGGAGTTCTACTTTGATCGAGGCGGCGGAATTCAAGAGCGTGCCATCCTCGAAGATGACATCGACGCCTTCGTACTCGCTGCCGTATTTCTTGGCCGCGATGATCAGGTCGTTTTTCTCGCTAGTAAAGATGATCTCGGCCTCGGGCGCTTCTGCTTGCGCGAATGAGTCGACGCCGAGCGAGATGCGTCCTTCGGTCCCGTCGGGGGAGAATCCGTCCGCCGTGGCCTGAAATAGGAGGTTGTTGTTGATCGCATCAACGATCAACGTAATGACCTCGGCCGTCGTCTCGTTCCCGACATAGGGGATCTCAATCCGTCCGGAGGTGATCCCGTCGCCGATGGCTGTATTCTCGAACTCGTAGATTTGGGCACGATCGGTGTTCGAGCTATCGCGGATCATGAACGTATCGCCGTTGCGCAAGGTCATGCCGTCTCCGGTGATCAGCACAGGCCCGTTGTCGAACTCGAAGATTTCGGTGCTGCTGCCGTTGCTGGCCAAGAAGGTCTCCTCGTCGCGCACGGCCCGTGGACCGCCCGGGCCCAAGCGGACCTCGGGCCCGCTGTCGAACTCGAAGACCAGTTGCGATTGGCCGTCGTCGATGACCAGGGTCTGCCCGTCGAGCAAGTTTTGCCCCGGGTTGGTGGCCGAATCGGTGTAGATCGTGGCATGTGTTTGCAAATGGGCCAGGGGGATGATATCCGTCGGCACGGGTGCGGCGAAGGGGAGATTGGGATACTGGATCGCCACGCCGCTTTCGTTCAATACGTAGAGCAAGTTCTCGTTGTAGTCGATCCCGTTGAATTCGACCATGTTGCCGTCGGGCCTGTTCCCGACGACATACGTGCGTCGGTTCTCCGGTCTGGTCGCCGTGTTGTGGGCGATGGCCTCGAACTCGACGCCAATCTGATCCTGCGCTGCCGGGTTGGTGCCGCCCGGAGCGATCTGGTACGCGACGATCCCGTCGTCGACTTCGGTGATGATGTTTCGGGCGTCGCCGGTGTCGAATTCGCGGTAGTTACCCGTGTAGGGCGGCTGGGTAGGAACGCCGGCCGTCATGTGCGA
>CAYYOX010000040.1:3612-11217 GCA_964473065.1 uncultured Planctomycetaceae bacterium
GCGACAAGCTGTATAACCGCCCGTCGTTGCGCATGGCGATATCGCCATAGCGGGTGACATTCGCGCCGTAGAGGATCCCGGTGTCGGTGACATCGGTCATCATCTCTCCGGTGAAGGGATTGATCGTGTACAGGTCTCCGCCCGTCCCGACGAACATGACCAGATCGCCGAGGTGGTACTCGTCGGGAGTCAAGTTCAAAGACGTGATCTCAGCCTGGATGCCCGAAGAACTGCCGTCGAGGTGATCTTCCACGATCCGCACGGAGGACTCGATCGGCTCGCGGCGCAGCAGCCACTGACCCAGCGCGTTAGAGGTCATGCCGGGATCGGTCATCGCCACGTAATAGCTCTGGCCTTGGCCTTCGGGCATGTGAATCGGTCCCAGGAAGGGGTCCTTGGCGTCGAACGAGCCGCGGCCCAGATCGGTGCCTTCCTCGCCTTCAATAACGCCCGGCTTGTCGTCGACAACATTCGAGCTTCGGCTCGTCATGATCAAGCGACCGGCGTCGTCGAAGATCCAGATGGTCATGTCGGGGCGCGATACTCCGGCAGCGTAGTCGATGTCGAAGATGGTCGGCCATTGCGATCCGCCGGCCTGCTGAATCCCCTGGTAATCGACGGTGAACTTGTACCAGTCGACGTCACTTGGCCCGCTCATATTGCCGGCCACGTTGAGCGTGTTGCGATCGACGCCCAGCAGATTTCCGAGGTCCTGGTGGGTCGGTTGGGTATTGTTTCCGCCCACGCCGGGCCCGCCGCCGGCCGTCGTACCCATGAGGCCCAACGCGACGACCAGACCGCTGCCGTCGTTTGGATTATCCACGGTGAAGTCCAGCGTCGCCGAAAACGCCACCAGACCGTTGATTGCGCTGATCACCGTACTGGCTTGCGTGAGGGCCGGATCAATGTCAACCGTTAGCGTAGCTGCCGCCGGATTAAAGATAGCGGTGGCCGCATTGCCGACAACCGCGTTGTTGACGAAGATGATGTCAATGTTGTTGTACGCAACTCCGCCGATCGTCGCCGCGATCCGCATGTCGTTGTTGTCATCGGCGAGGATGATCGTCGCCGACGCCCTGGCGAACGTATTCTCGACTTCGGCCAACTCGACCAGCAACGGCGAATGGGTGGGCATCCCCAGCACTTCGATGCCCGTGGTGGCGTAATGGATGCTGGCATGGCGCACGGTCGAGCCGGGGATATCCTGCAACTCGCGCAGCCGCAGTTGTAGCTGGTACTCTCCTCGGGTCAGCCCTTCGACGCTGCGAACTCGCACGTAATACGGACGCACTTCCCCTTCGGCGCCAGGCAAGACGAGTCGCATTCCGGCGTCCAAGGGGTTGGTCGTGTAGTAGTCCTTGGTCAGCCAGATGTCGCTATCCATGGACATCGCCAACCCGACCGGATCGGCGTCTCCCGCCTGCTCGGGTCCGGAGTTGTCCGAGGACGCCAATACGTTGCCGTTCGCGTCGATCAATTCGACGATTGAATCGAGCGCACTGGCGGTTCGATCGATGTCGAGCCAGATTTCTGTTCCCGCCGCGGCCTTGAAGCTGTAGACATCCACATCGGCAGAATCATCAAATCGAATGGCTCCGTGGACCTGGAATCCCAATCGCAGATTGTCATCGCCGCTCTTCTCATTAGGCGCCAGATTTCCAAGGTACTGTGCGATTGACGGCAAGGCATTGATGTCTTCGTTCGCTTCGTACGCCCGTTCTGTCTCAATAATGGTCGTCACGTTGCGGTCGTTGCTGTATTTCTCCAGCCTCACGCTTCGCCACGCGCCGGGCTGAGGAGCGTCGTTGGCGTTATCCGTGTCATTCTGCGGGACACCCCAAGGATCGAGGCCCGCACCGAAGGAATCGTCCTGCAGCGCCGTCAAGACGACCGGACGGCCGGGATGACCGATGATTTGCACCGTTCCGCCGATGCGATCGTCGACTTCCATGGGCACGCCGGCCGCGGTAAACCCGGCCTGGGTCCCGTCGAGTTTCACCACCAGACTCTCGTCCGGCCGGCTTTGTAGCCGCAATCCGCTGAAAGTGTGGTGGTTGGGTACGACGACCTCGTCGTAGAGCACGTGAACAATGTCGGTATCGTCCCAGACGACCTCGGTCGTCAGCGTTCCGCCGCGGACCACCATGCCGTTGATGTCGTTTTCGGCCAGTTGGTTTCCGACGATCAGCGGACCGTGGTTATCGGCGTATTCCTCGGTCGTTTCGATCTCGCCTCGGCTTCGTCCCCAGTCGGGTTGCACGGTCGAGTTCAGGGCGTTGACGTTAATACTGATAACGGGGCCTTCGTTGCGTCGGAAGATGTTGTCCGCGATCACCGGCTGGGCGCCTCGGACGAAGATCGTCGAGGGTGTAGACCACATGCGTCCGTTTCGATTGCCGCCGCCGCCGCCCGCATTGTCGTCGATCACGCTATGGGTGATTCGCACGTCGGCCTGATGGATTTCGATGGGATTGAAGTAATCGAAGTCTCCTTCGATGGCCGTTTCGCCGCCGGCATGGGCGATGAATACATGGTCCAGGCTTCCCTGGGAAACCGGGGCGAAGTACAGGCCGCCCCAATCCCCCGGCCTGGGGCCTGCACCGGCTGGATCCCCGGCTGTGTCGAACGTTCCGGCTGCCCCGTAACGGGCATCCAACAGCGAAGTAAAGGTGATGGGATAGCTGACGTTCCCCTCGGCAATCAGTTGGGCGCTGACTTCGGTTTCAATGCGTGCCCCATCCGTTTTGACGATGATGCCGGGATCGATGGTCAGTCGGGCGTCCGGTCGAGCAACATGCTTGGTAACGCCCTCGAAGATCAAATCATAGATGCTCTCGACGAAAACTTGACTATTCGGACTTGAAGCCGTGACCTGCAACTCGGCGAAGACTTCGGTCGTTGCCATCACACCGAGTTCGTTGATCGTACCGTTGCCGGAGTTCCCGGCCACGAGTCTGGCGATAAACGTCCCTTCGTCGTTGATCGCGTCGATCACCTCGTCGGCCGTGGTAACGTATTGCACAATGAGGATCGTCAGGCCGACGGCCGGATCATAGCTCACCGACACCGGGTCGGCGGGGTCCGCTACCGTATCAAAGATGATTTCGACGCCGTCGAACTCGGTTCCCGGCGTGGTAGCCGCGAGCATGAAGTCGTTGTCCATGCCGGCCGGCGCGATGGTTGCCGCCCCGCTAATCGCCGCGTTAATCCCAAAGGCAATCGCGTCGGCGATCTGCCCGGCCGATTCCGTGCCGTCGAATCCGATGGCGTAGTGGCCTTGCGCCACGCCGGTGTTCGTCGTCAGATCGTCTAGCTCGAAGGTCACCGTATTGAACGGATCGGAAATGGAGAAGTAATCGCCGTCGCTCACGGCCATGACGCCGAGCGTGCCGATACCCAGTTGCGTCAGCGATGACGTGCTTTCAATCTGCGTCGGCCCGCCGGGGGTTCCGGCAATAATCAGGTTCTCCGGAATGACGTGAACGATATCGATATCGTCGAATCGAGCAGCAACTTCGAGCTCGTCGATCGGGCGCCCTTCTACGGTAGCAATCCGCACGAAAATGCCGTTGGCCGTGTTGGCGACCAGGTAGTTGCCATGAATATCGGGCCCGACACGATCGTAATCGGCCGTGTAATGGGCGGCCTGGAACTTCGAGTCGGCAAAGCTGTTCGGGTCGGCCGACATGGCCGCGTCGGCACTCTCGATGATCGTGTTGAACGAGACGGTTGGCCGGGCCTCGATCATGTGGATCGGCGAGTAAACGTTGCGGATCGAATTGACGTCGACTTGCCCGCCGCCAAGACGCACGTTCGCATGGTTGACGTAGTTGAGGAAGATGCCCTCGTTCTCCAGGACCACGCGATCGAACGCCCGATCCAGATCGGTCCGAAAGACCAACCCGCCCCAATCTCCCTTTTCGGGTACGGTCGTACGTAGCGGTTCGCCGTCGCTGCCGATCTGCTCGTCGTGGAACGAGGTGAAGTAGACGCTGTTTTCAGGCGTACCGAGGACCTGCACGGCGCCGCCGTTGCGGTTGATGCCTTGCGAAGAGCTTCCCGCATCGATGTTGGCCTCGCGAAGCTTGAAGACGGCCCCCGCATCGATCATCACGGTGACGCCCCGGGGGATCTCCATTCGGGCGCCGTCCTGGAGCGGTTGGTCGAAGATGTCGAAGCCGATTTCGTAAGCCAGATTGTCTTGGAACGAAGTGGGCTCGACCGGTTCGGGCGGGTCGTTCGGATCGACCGGCTCCTCGGGTTCCTCCGGTTCCTCGGGCTCGATCAGGTCGGCCGGATCGTCGTTCTCGAAGTTATTACCCACGATCCGCACAATGTCACCCGGCTGGGCCACAGCCAGTGCGTCGTCGATGTTTCGATAAGGATTGCCCAGGGAGCCGTCGGCCCCGCCGCCAGCGGCCGCCTTGTCGACGAATAACGTGGTGTTGCCTTCACGCTGGGCATTGAACCAGAAGTCGTAGACCCCGCCGGGATCTCCGTCGGCATCGCCGTCGAACATGGTGCCGGTCGTGTCGATCATCTGGTCGGTCACGTCGGGCAGGAAATTCATGCGAAGTTGGTACTCCCCTTCGCTCGTGCCGCCGAGGCCCGTACCTGGAATGATCGGATCGTAATCCGTGTTGCCCGTGCTGGTCACGCCCATGTAATACGTTCCCGTCTCCAGCCGTAGCTCGACAAAGGAATCGTCGCTGTAGTAGTCGTCGTTTTGGGCGATGATCTCGCGTTTGACGACCGGTTGCCCGTCCTCTTCGACGATCGATTCCTTGAACAGCGTCAAGTTGCTGTTCAGTTTGCTCGAGTGGTCCAATCGCTCGGCAATCGTTTCGGCGCTGAAGAGCCCGGGCGTTTGAATCGTGAACCGGTACAGATCGATGTCGTTACCTTCGGGACGATGCATGTGCTGCCCGTGTACCAGGTCGTTGTCTCCGGGGAAGACGCGCTCGGTTATGGTGTTGGCATAGATCTGCCAGGAACTCTCACCCATGACGGTCAGCGGGGGCAAGTCATAGCTGTGCCCATACCCGAGCAAGTGGCCGATTTCGTGCATCGCCACGTCGAACCAATAACCGCCGTACTCGCTGGTCCCCCAGTCTTCGGCGTTATCCATGATGGCGATTCCAGTCAAACCGCCCGCGGCTACGCCGATCACATCGCCGGGGCCGGCCGGCGTGCCAATCACCGTCGGATCGCCCGTGACGATCGTCATCCCCTGGTCAGCCGTTTCCACGAACTGAATGCCGAGATAATACCCGTACATCTCGAAAACCTCACGGGTCCGATCCTTCTCGGCCTCCGTGATCATGTTTTCGTAGCCGGGAACGTATTCCCGCTGGAAGTTGTAATAGGCCGTGCGGATACCGTCGAAATCGTCTCCGGCCGCCGAGTTGTCGGCCAGGTAGTGGTCGTCCACGTCGACGTCAAGAACTTTGCGGGGGAGGTCGCGATGTCCCGGCTCGTCGGTCGGGCCCGGCCATTCCAGGCCGTATGGCTGCGCCTCGATTCCCGCCGAGAGAACGATGCTTTGCAGCGCCGATCCGAAACTCAGCCCGTCCAGGTCCTCGTTGGCCGTCGCGTAGCTCGAACCCGGGTCGTCGCCCACCGCAATCGTCGAAGTATCGATCTTTTGATACTCGTCGCCAATACGCAGCCGGAAGTTGCCGATTCCCGACGGGTCCAACTCGTCCAACGCACGCTCGAAGTACAAATCGGCCTTGTTTTCCAGGGGATAGTAAACAATGTTGATCGGGTGGAATACCAGATCGTCCGCCGCATCGGCCGTCTCCTGGGTCGCGATCAACTGGTAGAAATCCGTCTCTCGGGCGGACTCGATGTCCAATTCATCATCGTTGAAATAGACTTCGATCTTGTCGAGCGCCTGAACCAAGTTTCCGCTCGCGTCACGGCTTATCGGTTGAGGAACCGTGGCAATCACCTGGGCCCCAAGATCCAAGGTGAAATTGACCCTCACGTTGCGGCCTTCGTGGAAAGGCATCGCAAGGATATTCATCAACGGATCGGGACCCGCACCCACGATGGTAATCCGGTAGGAATCATCCGGCAGCGCCTCGGCAAATCGGACAATCACTTCGTTAGTACGCTCGCCAATCCCGATCCAACCGTAGGGGATCGCCACATCGTTGCCGTTGCCAAAAGTGCCGTCGCCGCCGCTGCGGATGATTTGGATCGCGCCGAGCGTGTCGCTATCGATGACCTGACCGTCGTTGAAACGGAACAGCAGTTCCCTGGGTGCGATATGATAGACTTCCCCGTTCTCAAGCAGTTCGCCCTCGTTGGGTATGATGGTTACCAACTCCAGGTTGGGCTGCTGCCCTGCGCCCATGCCGGTCGACAACCCGAAAGCAATGACGTTGAGCGTGTCTTCAAGTCCCGTAAAGCCCTCATTGGCTACGTAGACGTCGTCGCCGAGATCCACATCAATATCGTCTGCGCTGCCAAAGATGCCGTCCTGGCCGACGCCGACCGTGTTAGCCAGGTTGCCGCCTTGGTCCATCAAGTTTGCCTGGGCATTATACTGATTCGTATGCCAGTCGCCGAAGAAGTGCCCCGCCTCGTGCACCACGATATTGCCGACCCCCGTGCCGACCAGATCGATGATAGTAACCGACGGATCGAGCCCGTATTGATTCAACGAGTTGGGATTGGTGGCCGGTGTGCTCAGCAGATCCAGCAGCACGACGGCTGTCTCTTCCGTTTCGAAGTTACCCACGTCGATCGATTCGGCAAGCCCGATCGTTTGGATTCCGAACTCGCCTATCGTCCCGCCGACCACCACGCGGCTGACGTTGGGCATCCCGAACACGTCGCCGTGATCGCGCGTGTTGAGAACCTGGATGTGGAACTCACCCGGCGTCCCGCTGGCCGCGTAGTCGCCATTGTTGCCGAAAAGACGTATGTCGCTGGAAAGGCTCTCTTCAACCGAGGCCACAACTGCGTCGATAACCGCGTCCAAGTCGGCCACCGGGTCGAGCCCCCAGCCGGGCAAGAAAGTCGCCAACGACGAGAGCGTCGCCGTGCCGGGGGCGCCGAAAATCGACATATCCAGACTCGCACCGTCGAAATCCAACAACAGGATCTGGCGGCTGCCGATGGCTTGGGTTTCCAACTCGGGACGGAACACGCGCAAGTTCAAGTCGTAGTTGCCGACGCCGCCCACCGCACGAACATAGTAAGTCCCCGTCGTATCCACCACCCAAGAAAGGGCCGCATTGCCGCCGCCGGGCAACGGAGAAACGGCCGGGTGAGCGCCCGTGACGTCCTGGGACGAGCCGATCAACTCGAACCCGGTGGCGTTCTGCAGCGAAAGCATCCCGCTGCCCAGCAGATTCGCCCCAAGAATGTCACCCGCGTTCAAATCCATCCCGAAGAAGTCGACGTCTCCGTAGTTCAAGCCGATCGTCACTTCGTAATCACCGGTAGAGTTGGCTCCCCCGCCCGTGGCAGGATCCGACGGGGCCGACTGCCAACCAACGCCCCCACCCCGGACAACCGCGTAGTCGTCGTCTGCCGCCCGTCCTGTAAACACCAACCACCTATCATACGAATCCCGAAGCTCAGAGGTGAGGA
>CAYYOX010000040.1:11227-20098 GCA_964473065.1 uncultured Planctomycetaceae bacterium
GGAAAACCCATCGTCATCGTTGATGGCCAGCAGGTTTCCGGCCGAATCATAGATCCCCACGACGGAATCCAGTGCGCTGCCCATCGTCTGCGCATCGATGTCGACGGTAATCAAATCACCGGCGCCGACTCCCTCAATAACGTACCAGTCGTAGTCGCCGCTGGTCGTACCGAAGGCCCCGTCGCCGATGTTTGCTGCGGCCAGCACGGCGTTGCCGCTGGTCACGCCGGTCACGGTGGCGTCGAGCAAGGAACCGTCTTCTTCCGTCGCAGTAATTGTCGTCGGCGCCGGACCGGCCGTCAGCGTGCCCATTACGTCAACCTCGGAATCCTCTCCCGGATCAAAGCCCAGCGGAACGGCATTGGCCAACACGCGCGAATTGTTCGGCTCGGTCTCGTTCGCAGAGATCAGTTGGACGACCGATCGCAATGGTCCCAGCGGAGCAGATGCAACTGCCTCGGCGCCGTCAACCATTTGATGCGCCAACTGGGCAAGCGTCATATCCGCGGGCAAGTAGGCGGTCTTTACCACGCCCGGGTAGACGTCGGGGAATTTCTCGTCCAGCCCGTGATGGCTGATGCTCAGCAGCACCCGATCTTCGAATTGCTCCAGACGCAAATCGCGGTTGCGAAGGGCCCGTTGCCGTTTAAGTCCCTGTTGAATTGCCCGTTGAGATCTTTTCTTGCTCGAGAAAAGCCGCAATGAATTCCAAATCCCCATAAAGGGCCTCCTTTGAGTCGGTCACCTAACTGGCACACGCTCGGGGGGTTCTATTGTTCCGTACAAGAAATGGGCGCACTTTTTGCGCGTCTTCATTCCTACTATTAGAATAACTAGAACGCAAAAACTCAAGACCCATCTTGCCTAAACGCCACAATTCCCATGAGGATACCACTTTAGCGTGGTGACGCACAGCACCACGTGCCGTGCCGGAACGAGACGTCGTAAGTAATTGATAGCCATGAGGTTACGTCCTGTCATGGCCGGCACGAGCGGCGGTGTCGAGGCGTGAATATCAGCCGCGGCTGCCCTTAAGGCCGCGACGACGCCCCAATCAGTAATGCTCGCCTAACCATGCATTCACCTAGCAGACCAAAGAACGGCCGCCAACACAAGCGTTTTGCTGCCAGGTTAGGAAAGAAATCGCAAATGCAAAGCTTCAGTAGTTTAGCAGTCGGGCTTGCCCGACGTTTTTCGCCGAGGGGGAACGACAACTTCGAAAAAAACGTCGGGCAAGCCCGACCGCTAAACGACGCGCGCTAAACGACGCCTACTGCCCGAGATACTCGGCGATGTTGGCGGCTTCCTCGGCCTGCCATTGGCGACGCTTGTCGAGATACTTGTTGTAGTGCGGGATGCGGTCCTCGGCCATCGCTTCGGTGAAGTCGCCCACGTAAGGGACCAGCAGATCGATCCACGTGACGAAACGATCCAACTCGGCGCCGGAAAGCTCCACGCCGTTATGGCCCTCTTCGAGCATGCGGATCAGCTTGCTCTGCGAAGCGCCCGCATGGTACGGCGGCAGCATCGGCGGGGCCGACTGGATGTTGACCCAATTGGCCACGTTCCGGTTGGCCAGTGCCCGATACGAGTCGCTCCATTTTCGCTGAGCGCCTCGGTCGAGTGTCTGTCGGCCGCGGAGGCTGAACGCCGGCTTGATTCCTTCGGGAAGGGATGCGTTCGTATCCGTGGCCACAAGCGTCTCGTCGGATTTCACGTCGATGATCCCTACATCGACAAACTGCCCGCCGCCGGTCTGTTTGCAGGAGACGGCCAATGTGTTCTTGCCGGGCCGAAGCGTCTTCAGCGCCGCGGGCCGAATCGTCATTCGCCCGTATTTGCCCACATGTCCTTTTGCTTGAGCGGCCAAGACGCCGTTGAGATGGATTGCCACGTCTTCGTCGTGGTGTACCAGGAATGTCGGGAGAAGCAGTTTCACATCCTCGGGCAAGTCGAAGCTGCGGCGGATCCAGATCTGCTTGGTATGCCAGTTCGTGCCGATCGCGGCGCCGGGCGTACCTTGGCAGCCGAATCCACCCGGTCCGTAGGCCCAAGCGGAATCATCGAATTCCGGATCGGTCCAGTTCTCTGCCGGTTTCTCCAGCGTGTATCGCCACTGCACGCCGCGGCACTCGGCCAGAAAGTGCATCTTTCCCGGGTCGAAAGCCTGATTGCCCGTGTAGGCGTCCGCTTTGACGAAGTCCGGTTCCTTGTCCAGGTGGTGGCAGCGAACGCAGTGCTTGTCAAGAATCGGTTGGACTTCCTTGATGAAACTGAACCCACGCGGCGGACCGTAGAACGGCTCGATTCGTTGCGGACCGACCGCCATGGCCTCGGTGAATCGGGTCACCGGCGGGGCCGTGTTCTTGTTCTCGTGGCAGCCGACGCACGAGACCGACTCGCCCGGCTGCAAGGAGACCCAACTTCGCATCGTCTGCACCATGTGGCCCTTCTCATCGAGCGCCTGGAAGTAGACGGGCGTTCGAGCCGGCACCACGAAACAGGCCGACCCGTCGTCGTGGACCGGGGTTGTGCCGAGCACCTTTTTGACGTCCCATGCCCCTTGGATCGAGATGGGCGTGCTGGCCATGGCCCCGCCCGCCGGGCCGCTGTTGCCGTTGCTGCCGATGCCTGCCGCTCGAAACTCCAGCGCGATCACACGCAACGATTTGATCGTGCCACGCTCGATTCCCGCCAAACCGGGACCCGCATAGACGTCTTGCAGGTAGACCGTGCCGGTCTTCTTGCGATAGTCGACCAGATTGGCACGCTGAATCGGGATCGGTCGCGCGGCCAACGGCACCGGCTGGTTGCACGACGTTTTCGGGTCGGAAGCCAGCAGTTCGCGTTGGCCGTCGATCGTCATGAAATAGATACCGAACCACGGCGCCTTCTCCGTGCGGAAGGTGACCAGGAAGGCTGTCTCACAGAGCGGATAGGGATATTGGAACTGGTCGCCCTGCTGTCCGTACGAATCGACATGCACGGCCGGCGTCTCGCGAATCGGGGCGATTAACTGGGCGCCCTGATTCTCTTGCCGGCCTTTGCGCGGATTGAGGATTCCCAGTTGGCCTTTTTGTCGTGAGTGGTGGCCCGAAAAAACGCAGACGATCTTGCCCGTGCCGGGGATTGCTCGGGCATGGAGGATCGTGGTCGGAAACCACGAGTTATTGCCGTAAAGCTCGGTCTGACCCGTGCCGTCCTGGTTCGTCTGGAACAGCCCTTGCGGGAAGATCTGGCCTCGGTCGTTGTAATCCCAGCGGGTGTAGATGATGCGTCCGTCGTCGGTTACGGTCGGGTAGTTGTCGTGCACCTGATCGTAGCTCAACTGCCGCATGTGGCGGCCGTCGCCGTCGCAGACGAACAGATTGCTGACCTCGGTCCAGAAGCAATCGACAATCTGCATACATCGGGTCGAATTGAAGATGATCTCGCCGCTAGGCAGATAGGCCCCTTCGTAATCGGCCCAACCCAGCCCGGACGTGATCTGCCGCACCTGCCCGTCGGCCGCGTTCAGTTCGTAAAGATGATAGTCGTCCTCATCGAGCGACTTTTTCCAAGCGAAGAGGATCCGCTGCCCGTCGTATGAGACGTCCGGATCGCGGATCACGCCGTCGGGATCGTCGACCAGCGTCCGTACAGTGCCGTAAAGGTCGTTCATTTCCAACACACACAAGGCTGTGCCGGGCGTAAAGTGGCGTTCCGCTTGGGCATCGGATTGGCCCTCGGTATAAGCGTAATGCGAGCCGCCGAGATCGTAATGCTTGGTGAAGACGATGCGACGCAGCTTCTCGCGATAGGGCGCCAACCGCGCGGCCCGACGCATCTCGCAGGCCGACAGATACAACTCGCCCCAGCGAGCGTCGGTCGTTTCGACGCCCGATTGCCGAAGCGAGTCGAGTTGGCTTCGAAGTGTTTCAGCATCGGGTCCCAGCGAGTCGACCACGTCAACGACGGCTTGTACGTCGAGCGTTGCGCCGTCGATCCCGTCTTGCGCCATCCAATCGGCGACCACATCCAACGCCGCGCGATCATCCGGAAAAGCCTTCTTCGCTTCCTCCACAGCACGCAACGGGCCGGCGCCAAGGTTGGCCGCGAGCGTCTTTCGCAAAGAACCGTCTCCCGCATCGCCTTGAGCTAAGCCTAGTTGAAAAAAACCAGCGGCCAGAACAGCGGCAATCAGACCAACGCGTCTGCGTTCCATGCGACTCTCCTTGCGAGCAAAAAGGGGCAAGTCCAACTCGGCACGCATTGTACGCCGCTCCCCCGGTCGACGTCAACCTGCCCCCTTTTTTGGTTCGTCCGCGCCTCTGAGCCGGCAGTTGGGATAATAATGGCTGTGCGTATTGTCCGGCCAGTCAATCACGTCACGGCGACTTGCGACCTTAGGTTGACTTGACGGTCTTCGCCGAACCCTTCTTTCCATGCTATTTTTCAGGAGACCGGTTCCACACTTTCACTTTCGATCGGGGGCTCCTATGGCGACCGAAACGACATCGTTCCTAATGAGCTGTCCACAGTGCGGTTTGACAATCCCGAAAGGCGGCCCGTGTGCAGATTGCCATTGGTCGGAGAATGCGGGGGCCGCGAATGATTCCAATCAGAATATGGTGCGAGCGTATGCGGCACGCCGCCGAGCCCATTTGAGAAACTATGCGATCTTCATGGCTCTGGCGTTTACCACCGCGATGGTTGGTCTGATTACGGCGATCATGTGGTTCAAGTTTATCTATCTTGGAGACATTATTGCCTTCGTGCGGATCGGTTTCTTGACTGTTGCAACCGGAATTCTCGGAGTGGTGGCGGCTTGCGCCAGGAAATGGTTGCCGGTCGACTTGAACTGCCCTTCCTGCAACGTCCGATTGGACGAATTGGGAACCGATGGCGACTACTGTCCGAACTGCAGCACCCAACTCAAATAGAAATCAGAGGAAAAAAGCTGCCATATCTGCCGGGCGGCCTGCTGCAGGTCGCCGACGATCTCCACCGGCGGAGTCTGATGTTCCCGATGGAATGTCAGCAACTTTTCCATGACATAGCCGCGATCCAAACGGCTGGGATGACGATACAGTTTTCGGCCCGACACCATCTGAAACACGGGCCGCACCGCACGGTTGGCAATTCGCGCCAAAGCTTGCGCGAGTTGCACCTTCAATTCGGCCACTTCCTTGGCCAAATCGCTTGACAAGGCCGATCTGGGCGTTCAAACTCAAGGTTCTTGGGTTTCGGGTAAACCTTGTCGGAGAGGTTCCGACAGGCTCGAAAACCCGTGAACGATTACGCCAGAAGGAAAACCGCGTATGTCATTGAAGAAGAATGTCAACATCTTTCCCGTGTTACTGTTGGCTACAGTAATACTATGTGGTGGAAATGCTCTTGGAGACACAAGTGATGAGTCAACAGACAAGGAGAAGCCCGCCGTGAGTGGACAGAAAGACTTGCTGCATTTTGATAATGACGGCAAGGGAATGGGAGATGTTTTACCGTTCTATTGGAATGGCGAATATCATGTTTTTTATCAGGCGCCTCCACCCAAAGGCGTGAACTTTGTCTCTTGGGGACATTCGGTATCAACCGATCTTGTGCACTGGAAAATACTGCCGTATGCAATCTTGGCCGGCACTCCCGAAGAGCCTGACGGGCATGGCGCATATAGTGGCAGCGTTACAGAACACAACGGCACATTTCATGCCTATTACACAGCACACAATCCGGCGAATTTGCAGCAAGGTCCTGAATCGACGATGCATGCCACCAGCAAGGACCTGGTAACCTGGACCAAGCACCCCGAAGATATTATCGAAGCCGATGGTATACATTACCGTAGTATCAAACAGCGCCCAATTCAGCAGCAGAAAGAGGCGTGGCCTGAGATTACTCCCGGACGAGAACGTTTCAGGGATCCCAACGTTTTCTGGAATGAGGATGAGCGACAATGGTGGATGGTTTTTTCCGCGATTGATGCTGAAACACGATTGAATGTTCAAGGGCTTGCAACATCGAAAGATTTGATTAGCTGGAAACAGGAAAAGCCCCTGCTGAATCTCCCTGCAAGCGATTGTCCGGATGTTTTCAAGATTGGCGATTGGTGGTATTGCCTGGCCCATATCACTTATCACCGTGCAAAAAATCCACGCGGTCCTTATGAGAAATTCCGAGATGGTTTTATCGAAACACCTTTCCTCTCCGTTCCGCAGGAGATGTTTGACGGGAAACGGCATCTCTTGGCCGGACATATAATCGCCCTGCAGGGAGAAAAAGACAGTGGAGCAGCCGGATTCGCCGGTCCCGGAATCAGATCCATGTTCCGTGAAGTCTACGCCGACGAAGAGGGCGGATTATGTATGCGACCCGTCAAAGAATTCGTTGATCTATACAACGAAGTTGTTCTCGACTTGGCGGCTGAGCCCAAGCCGGACGTGCTGTGCGGTAAATACGATTACCGCAATGGTGAACTCGTATGTAACCCGACGCATCATTATGGTCGCACCCATTTCTCATTCGATACCCCCGCCAACTACATGATGAAATGCAGCGTGAGATTGTCCCGCGAAGGCGCCACTCTGACAGTCGGTTTCAGGGAACAGGAAGGTAACGCTGGGGCGCCGTATAGACTGCATATTCGCCCAAGGTCAAACGAGGTAGAGATAGAAGGTCCTGAACTTGCATTCCACAGGGAATGCAAAATAGACATCCACAAACCGATAACCGTCCAGGCATTTATTCAGGATAACTTCATTGAATGCTTCGTCAACGATGCCTACGCTTTCACGTTTCGCGCCTATGATTTCCCTACAGGCAAGCTAAGTTTCGATGTTACAAACGGGGATTTAACGATTCACGATTTGCAGGTTAGGGTAGTGAAATAGGAAAGTCTCAAGGGAGCAAATGCGGACGGGACTATTAGCACCGACCGGCTATGTCTTGTGAATAGAAGTAAACAGGAGAGGATATATATAATGCCCCGAATCTTCGCGGTTGTGATAATGTTGATATTCATTTCAGCCTCAAGTGATGCTGACACGTCTAGCGCTGCCGGCGGCGACTCCTTGAATATCGACCTGGAAACCGGAGCCTATCTTCTGAGTTATCACCATGATGAAGGCACGGTCCTCATCCGGAATAGGAAGGGCACTCCAACTGCTCCAGCTCTGGCGATTACTCCGGGTGGCAATGACCCCATGCTGCGATTTCTCGCTCCTGCCAACGTGACAGAAGTCGAGGCCGTCGCCAACAAGGCGATCACGATCAAGGGCAAGCTCGACTGGTGCATATATGTTGTCACCATTTCCACATTCACGGAATCACCGCATCTGATCAACAGTCGAATTGAAGTAGTGACAACGAACGATCTTCAGCCGAAGGATCTGCATAACGTCTTCGGCCGCAATAATCCTGAACTGTCGTTCGTGGATTCCGCGCTAAAGGTTCAACCGCGATCTGCTGTTGAAACAACCTACTACTTCAACGGAACACCCGGCGCCAAGACGTATCACACGAGGGTTCCGCAGACTGGAATGGTTTATGACCTGAATCAGTTTGTCTTTTTCGGCGACTCAACAGCGCTCGGATCGACGCTCCACTACTTTGTTGATTTCTCATCGCTGAGCGATTATTACAGCGCCACCGGCACACGCATCCTTGATACGGTAACTCAACCTCCAGGCTGTCTGGAGTTAGAAGAAGGCACGGCAGATAAGCCAATGGTATTCGGCTATGACATTCCGGGGCTCAAGAAGACGCTTTCAGCAGGCACATCGCTGCTGCTCGCCAACTCATACATCTATATCGAACCGGGCGTTCCAGCCATCACCGAACCGGTCGATTATTGTTCGCGGTTTATTGAAGGTTACGCCAACATCTATCCCCTCATCGAAAAGCCGGAACCCAGATTTGTCGATTGGCCGGATCTAACAGAGAAAGGTTTTGCAGACGTACTGAAGTGTCAGGAGAAACTTGGGCATAACGTTGTTAGTCCACAAACGAATCTGTGGTCAATCAAACGATACCTGGAGAAGTTTCCATCTGAAACGGGACACCCTCTTGTCTTCAATGATGAAGCGCTGTGGAGTAGAATGCATCTTGCACTGCCCTACGGCGATGCGTGGCAGTACCTGTTCCCCTACGTGATTGCCGGTGAGTATATTGAGGACTTCGACTGCGAAGCAGCACGCAACTTCTTCCTGGATGGCGCCGACGATGTTGTAAAGGTTGGAAGGAAACTCGACTATGTTTTCCCGCTTCGTATTGATGCCGAATTCACTAACGAAGACAAGTGGCTCAATGAATATGACTGCACGGGTGCGTACGTCTTTCTGACTCTTCTGTACTTCAAAGAAACAGGCGCCGAATTATACCTGCACGAAGCTCGTAGAGCTGCTGACGTACTGTTGAATATGGGGTTCGAGTTCCCCTGCGAATTCACCACTGCCAGCCTAGGTCCAATCGGGTTATTGCGCCTATACAAACTAACCAACGACCGACGATATCTCGACGCGTGTGCGATACCGATCGCCGCAATACTACGCCATTCCTGGGCCTTCAATCCGGGATACCGAGAATACGAAGGACGCAACATCTTCCTCCTGACAGAGGGTATGCCGGGTGTGTATTCAAACGGTTGGGAGGAAGCGACGCTGCTGCGTTACTTGTATCTTTTCCTGAAAGAAGGCCAGGGTGTTGTGCCCCAAAGGACCCTCGATCTTGTGTCCGAACTTCTCAGGTGGAAAGGTATGAACGTCGCCGACTCCATCGTTCCGCTCTATCCCGACAAAAGCATTGTGTACACGGGTAAACCGCGTGAGTTTCGCTTTCCTGTAGTAAAGCAGTGGCATATACCCGTTGAAGGTTTTGGCTATCTCGAATGGGATG
>CAYYOX010000041.1:0-6203 GCA_964473065.1 uncultured Planctomycetaceae bacterium
CGGGCGGTTGACCGAGATGCGTTACAACCTGTTCAAGGACGAGGCCGAGGTGCACGTGATCCCGACCTTGGGCCAGCATGTGCCGCATACGCCCGAGGAGAACCGGCGGATGTTCGGCTCGATTCCCGAACAGCGGATCCACGCCCACGACTGGCGCGGCGGATGCGTCGAGGTGGGTGAAGTGCCGGCCGATTTTGTTAAAGAAATAACCGGCGGGGCGGCCGATTGGGCTATCCCCATCGTGCTCAACCGTATGCTGATCGAGGAACCTTGGGATTTGGTGATCAACGTCGGGCATGTCGTGCCGCATGAGGTGCTGGGATTCGCCAACCACAACAAGAACTACTTCATCGGGCTCGGCGGCAAGGAAACGATTTGCGCCTCGCACATGGCGGCCGCCTGCTGTGGCATCGAAAACAACCTCGGCACGCTCACCACGCCGGTCCGCGCATGCTTCAACAAGGCCGAGCAGCAGTACCTCGGCAACCTGCCCGACCTCTACGTGCAAGTCGTCATGGCCCGAAACGAACAGGACGAACTGGTCCACACGGGCGTCTACGTGGGCGACGACCTGGAGACCTACCTCGAAGCGGCCCGGCAGTCGCGCGAACAGAACATCACCATACTGGACGAGCCGATCGATAAGATCGTCTGCGTGATGCAGGGCGACGAGTTCTTCAGCACCTGGGTGGCCAACAAGGCCGTCTATCGCACGCGGATGGCCCTGGCCGACGACGGGCAGTTGATCATCATTGCCCCGGGACTGAAGCGGTTTGGCGAACAGCCGGATGTCGACCGGTTGATCCGCAAGTACGGCTACACCGGCACGCCCAACGTGATGCAGCAATATCGCAACGATCCCGAGCTACAGGATCTGGCCCATGCGGCAGCCCATCTGATCCACGGGTCGTCCGAGGACCGGTTCTCGATCACCTACGCTCCCGGCCATATCACCAAAGAGGAGATTGAGAGCGTGGCCTTCGAGTATGCCGACCTGCAAGAGACCCTGGCCAAATACCCGCCGGACCAACTCCGCGAAGGTTTCAACGAACTGCCCGACGGCGGGCGGATCTTCTTCATCCCCACGCCCTCGGCCGGACTCTGGGCCACGCGCGAGAAACTCCACAGCCGCTCGACCGGGTTCGAGGCATAGTCGCCTCGCAATTACTAATCTCCCCTCTCCCTTTGGGAGAGGGGCCGGGGGTGAGGGCATCGCAGAGACATGCAAGCCCTCACCCTAACCCTCTCCCAGAGGGAGAGGGGACCAAATTGCAATAGTTCAATTACTCCGCCAGACGCCGCTTCAGACGTTTCACGACCAGCCGATGGCAATCGCCGGTTGTCTTGGGCCCAATCGCTTCGAAGTCCTCGTGATGGGAGTTTTGCATGTCGATCAGCACCCAATCGCCGGCCCGGTCGCAAACGATGATATGCACATAGCCGACCTGGGTCTCTGTCCCGGAATGGAACAGGGCATAGTCGGCGTAGACGGCGTAGTCGGTCTTCGGCGGGTTCTTCTTCAGGAAGTCGCGAAACTCCCGGGCCGCATTCCAAAGCACCTTCTGCTCGTTGCTGTGGCGGGCCGTCTTGAAATTCGGATCCAGCTTGGAAACTTCCGTCTTGCGCAAGCCGTTTTCGGTAAGTATGGCCGCCAGCCGCTTGGCACATGCCACGTCGCTTTCTTGGCCGACGCGCGGCGGATAGACGGTCCATGTGGACGACTTGGCCTTCTCCTTCAACAGTGCGGAGCGCTTCGCGATCTTGGCCTGTTCCGCTTCGGACGGGCTGCCGGCGTCGTTTTTCCAGAACTGGGCCATCTTGCCCTGCGGGGCATCGTCGCGTAGCGGATCTTCGAGGTCCCAAAGCTTCTGGAGACGTCGGGCTACAAAAACACAGCACGCCATCGGGTCCTTGGGAGGATCCTCCATCGCGGCGAATTCAGCCTTCCCGGCACTTTCGGCAAGGACCGTCTTGCCCGACTTGTCGACCACAATGGTCCGAATCCCTTTGGGTCCCGTCTTGGGTGTACCGAGCAACTCGACGAACACGGCGTAGTCGGTCGTGATCGTCTCGCTTTCGACCAGTTTGCCGAACTTCGCCGCGACCGTTGCCACGTCCTCGGTTTCCGGAGGCTGAAACACCGTGTCGGCCACCTCCAGTTGCGTCAAACCGGCTCGCTCCAGGAACGTCGCGACCATGACGCCGATTCGCTTGGCCAGGTCGGCGTTGCCCATTCGCGGCGTGGTGATCACGGGATAGACAGTAACCGAGGGTTTCTCGGCGGGCTCGGTCGGCGCCTCGCCTTCCGCCCCAAGCAGCATGCCACCCAGCAGTAGGGCAAACGCCAACAAACAGATCGAAAAACTACATCGTTTCATCGCAAGGCCTCCTTATCGAGAGTAGGAACAGTTTCCGCACTCTCTACCAAGGCTCGCAATGAAAGAAGATATAACGCGGTGTCGTGATTCGATCGATTCCGGCTGGTCCGAAAACGGTTTGTGCTAGGCTGCGGCGTACTCCATTTGCGGGGACTCGGTCAGCATCGTCTTTTGGAATCGCTCGCCTTGCGAACCGTAAAAGAGGATCTGGTTATGCTCAGTCTCCCAGATGGCGGTGAACTTGGTCGCTCTGGGACCGTGAAGACAGAAATAGATCCCGCAAGGCTTGCCGCCTCGTATGAGGGTCCGTTCTGTCATTCGAAACGCTCCGATTTGCAGTTGGTAATGGTCACATAAGGTAAGGTTGACGTATTCCCGAAGGTCATGATCGCTGTAAACCTGGTGAAAACGAGTCAACATTTCTGAGGGTGGTCTCCTTAATGCGCACGAAGACTGCGTAATTTGCAGTGTAGCGTGCAAGTAAGAGAAAATGGGGTGAGTGCCGATACTGGAAACTATCGGCAATTCGTGCGGGAAGAATTAGGGCCCGAATTCGTCAAAATGGGAGGCTTGCGGGCTTGGGGAAATGTTTTTTCGTCGCCGCTAACCCCTGCCTGACAAGCGGATAGGAAAACGCCCGATCCCTGGAAACGGCGACGGAAAATCTTGGACTAAAGTTTTCTCGCCTCGACACAACCACGCATCACAACGCCAATTTCCTACTTTGCTTCCTTGGCATAATCCGCAAAAACCTCGCCAATTCGCGCAACCTGCGAAGAATGCGGTGAGCGGCAAGGCGCTATCCGCATTTCTCACCAGATCCATCAAGTAGGGTGCGTGGAGCCGGCGAAACATGCTGTCGAGCGTCTTGGCCTCCAACCGGCCCTTGCGTAGCTGATCTTCGATCGTTTTCGTGCGTAGCATCTTGTGACGCCTCCGTCCAAAACCAAGAATGTTCAGTATGGTTATAGACCTTGGCGCCAGATGGCACGATTTGGGCTAGCCACCGGTCGCATCGAGTGCACATTGCCCCGGCAAAACGGGCGGCTAGCGCCTTGCTGCTCACGACTCCAGCACCTAGTAAACTCGATCTTGTCGGAGCACTAGGGCTATTAGGGCTTGTCAGCGGGCGGGTTCCTGGTAATCTTGAAAGTTTCGGACATGCGGCCCCTCTCCAGCAGTGTGAGGAGTCGTGACGAAACCGAGAATCACCCCAGCAGCATGCAGACGGGTGTCACAACGCGTGTCATGTCCCTTATATTGCGTCTCCCGTGATTGTCAATAAGTAATTACAGTAAAGCAACTTAGAGGCTGTAGCTCAGTCGGTAGAGCAACGGACTTTTAATCCGTAGGTCCAGGGTTCAAGCCCCTGCAGCCTCACTTCCTAAGCCGTATTGACGATGGTGACTGAGGCTTTTTTCGCCTTCGCCCGTGCGGAAGTGGCTGGAAACGGGCCTTGAAAGACGGCAGACAGCCGTCGGATAGTATACGCCTGCATTCCTCGTGCGGCTTGTTCCGGCCGAAATCCGCCCCCTGGGGATTCTGGTTTACAGCAAGCTTTCCAGCAGCAGACGCATCTTTCGCATCTCGGCCATGTGGTCCACTTCGGGGATGGGCGTCATGTCGACGCTGAGCGCCCGATCGTAGTTGACCTTGTTCAATTGATTGACCAACCGGCCGTATTCGATTTCACCCTGGCCGACGCGGACTTGAAGTTGGTCCTTGCTGGTGTCGCGAAGGCGGACATGGTAGACGTACTTCATGACCTGCTCGAAGCCGCGACCGGCATGGGGCCCACAGACATAATGGCTCGGATCCAGGGTGATTCCCAGGCCTTTGACGCTGTTGCAGAGCACGACGGCCGTGTCGGGGTCCTGGGTCATTCGATCGGTCTCGGTCAGCAGGCCAACCCGAACGCCTTCCGTCGAGGCGATGGCCACCATCTCCTGCAACCGCTCGACCTCGCCGTTGAACGGCGTTCCCAACTCTGCCGAGCGGACGGCCACGGTCACCACTTTGGTTGCCTTGGCCAGTTTGCAGCAGGCGGCGAACTGGGCGTAGTACGAATCTCCCTCCGGACCTTCGATGTCGACGCTGTAAGCAGCCGGCGTCAGGCGGCGGGTCCGGCGACAGATTTGGATCACCCGTTCTAGGTCACCCAGCACCTCAGAAGGCTTAACATTCCCCCCTGATTCGTGGATCATGAGTTCTACGCACGTGTATTCCAGATCGACCAGTCGACTCAGTGCGTCATCAAGCGGCAGATCGGCAAAACAGCGGGTTGTGGCGGCTACAAACACTCCTCGGACTCCCATTATTACGTGTTCGGCAGGCGCTAGAGGCCTGCCGGTGGATCGCCAAACGGCGCGAAACCTCGGCCAAGCCACTAGCTTACCGTCAGAAGGCCCTTCGAGGCAACACCAGCATGGCGGCAATGCTAAACGGCCCTGCACAATATACGTAGGGTGGGTCGAGGTACGAAGACCCACGCGTCAAAATACGACAAAGGACACCTCCGCGTGGGTCTTCGTGCCTCGACCCACCCTACGAGAATTTCCCGAATCACATAATCCGGTTTAGTGGCCAATCATCGCTCCACCGGAGCGAGCCCCGTGGTGGCGTTTACAGTCTAAGTGCATTAGAATCGGGCCGGGCGGGCTGCCTGCCGCTCGGGTATCCGCCTTGCTGTGCCCTGATGCTTTACAAAACTCTATCGCGAAGGAACGAGCTATGGATCCGAATACCCCGCCGCAAGCGAACCAGCCGCCAGCAAACCAGCCACCCATGGCCACTCCGGTTGCTCGGCCCGCGCCGCCGCGTCCCGGCCGAACGTTGGCCCGGCTGTTTACGTTGCTGCTGGTGTTAGGGCTTCTCGGCTCGCTGGTGGTCAATCTGGTGCTGTTGGCCATCGTTGGTCTGAGCGATCTCGCCTCCCTCGATGTCGACCGACGAGTTCAGGAGAAGTTTGTCTCGCACGATCGTAGCGCCCGCGACAAGGTGGCCATCATCTCCGTGGAGGGTACGATTCTCACGGGCGAGGGATTCGTCAAACGTCAGATCGAGCAAGCGACCAAGGATAAGAACGTCAAGGCCATCGTGTTGCGGGTCAACTCGCCCGGCGGAACCATTACCGGCAGCGACTATATCTATCACCACCTGCGGCAACTGAAGCAGGAGCGGGAGATCCCGATCGTGGTCAGCATGGGCGGATTGGCCGCTAGCGGTGGCTATTACGTCTCGATGGCTTGCGGGCCGGAGGGCGTGATCTTTGCCGAGCCGACCACCTGGACCGGATCGATCGGCGTGATCATCCCGCATTACGACCTCTCGGAACTTTTCAGCAAAGTGGGCGTTCAGCAGGATTCGATTGCCAGCCATCGACTGAAGACCATGGGCAGCTTCGCCAAACCGATGAGCGAAGAGGAACGCGAGATCTTTCAGGAACTGGTCGACGAGAGCTTCACCCGCTTCAAAGATCTCATCAAGCAAGGTCGGTCGAACTTCAAGCAAGACCCCGAGGCCTTGGACCGTCTGGCGACCGGCCAGATCTTCACAGCCGGGCAGGCGAAGAGCAACGGTCTGGTCGATGAGATCGGCTTTTTGGAAGATGCCGTGGAGAAGGCGATCGAGTTGGCCTCGTTGGACAAGAAGAACGTCAAGGTGATCGAGTACAAGCGGGAGCCGACGCTGGCCGACCTGTTGATCGGCGTGCAGTCCAGCGGTCAGTCGCTGGACATGGCCGCGCTATTGGATATGACGGCCCCGCGAGCCTACTACCTTTGCACCTGGCTCCCGCCGCTGAGCGGTACGGCGAAGCCGTGACCG